>NZ_JAAQWX010000009.1:0-192290 GCF_012985745.1 Pseudomonas sp. WS 5078
AGCGGTACACGGCCAGTACCAGATTGTTGGCAACCAGCGAGTCGGCGGTGGAGAAGAAGCCCAGGTTGCGCATCACGATGCGGCGTTCGTCGTCAGTCAGGCCTTCCGGGTTTTTCCAGAGGGCGATATCGGCGGTCATGTTGACTTCTTGCGGCATCCAGTGGTTTGCGCAGCCGTCGAGGTACTTCTGCCAGGCCCAGTCGTATTTGAACGGCACGAGCTGGTTAAGGTCGGCACGGCAGTTGATCATCATCTTTTCATCAACGGCGACACGGGCGCTGGCGCCTTCGAGTTCGGCCAGACCTTCAGCCACATCCAGCGTGTTCAGGGCCGACTTGGCGCGGATGATGGCGGGCGTATCGTCGGCTGTGACCTGACGTGCCTTCATAGCCTCCTGATCGCCAACGCTATTGAGTGCATCCAGCGCGGTGGAAACGGGTTGCACCGCAGGTGTGCCAAGGTCTTCGGTATCAGAACTGTCCCAATTCAACATAGGGGTTTCCTTTTGGGGAGGCGGATTTCGGCCACGAGCTGTGGTTGTCAAATAGTGTGGGCTAAATGAAAAAACACATCATGTAGTGTTTCTGTTTATTTGTTGGCACACCATATAGTCGAAGGTGTGAAGGGTCAACCTGAAATCTCCTGGCGGCCTACACGCTGGAATAGGTGAATCTGATAGCCTTTGGCGACTTTCCCCTTGCGCAGGCCCGTCATGGACTATTTCGCAGCGCTGAGTGCTTTTGTCGAAGCAGCACAGGCCAATAATTTTTCCCGGGCAGCCGAAAAACTGTCGATCAAAGCCTCGACGGTTTCGCGGTATATCAAGGACCTTGAGCAGGATCTGGGCATTGCCTTGTTCAATCGTTCCACCCGCACCTTGCGCCTGACCGAAGGCGGAGAGACATTCCTGCAACATGCAGTGTGCGTACTCGACGCGCTGGATCACGCCAAACAGGCAACGTCTTCGCTTAATCAGCACCCGCGCGGCCTGTTGAAACTGAATGTTCCCCCCGCATTCGCCCGTCAGCACATTCTGCCGTTACTTGGCGAATTCATGTCGCGACACCCCGAGGTCCGGCTGGAACTGACACTGGACGATCATCACGTAAGCCTGATCAATGCCGGTGTCGATCTGGCCGTGCGTATTGGCGTCTTGCCCGACTCCAGCCTAAAGGCGCGCAAACTGGCCAGCGAGCGGACATTGGTGTGTGTCAGTGCGGCCTATGCACAGCAACACCCGGCCCCGGCAATGCCCCAGGAAGTGAGCGCGGTGTTGCTCAATGGCAACCTGCCGGAGGAGGTTTTTTTTGTGCCGGCTTTCGGGCATACCCACGCGGTCGAACGCGTGCCCGTGGCGGGGCCTTTGCGGATCAATGACCTGGACGCGCAATTGCTCGCGGTGGAGCAAGGGCTCGGCGTGGCGTGTTTACCGGACTGGCTGGTGGCCCGGAAACTGGCGTCCGGGGCCTTGGTGCAATGGCTACCGCAGTGGCAAGTGCAAGCCACCCACGTGCCTGCATCGCTGTGGCTGGTGTACCCACCCAAGCGCACCGTGTCTTCCAAGGTTCGCTGTTTCATCGACTTTATGGTCGAGCGGGTGGGCAGTCCGGCGTATTGGCAGCCGTGAGGTTCAACTGAAGCGGATATCCAGTGCCCGCAGGTAGGTTTGCAAACCTGCGTCCTGGATCGGAATCAGAAACGCCTCACTGTCCGACTCATTGAAATGCGCATGCCAGTAGCCTGGCGGCGTGACAAACGCCAGCCCCGGTGCCCAGTCGACCCGGGTCGGATTGCGGATCTGACCGGTCTCGTCAATGTCCGTGCCTACCAAGGTGTAACACCCTGACGGGCAGTCAATGATGAAGTCCAGAGCAATGGATTGGTGGCGGTGGGGTTTCTGTACAGAACCAGCAGGCAAAATCCCGTACATCGCCCACAACACGTGGGTCACTGTGCGTGTTTGGGGGAAATGCCGGTTGCCCAGCAGGATACTGATACGGCTGCGGTCCTGAGCCCTCGGGTCATCGGCAGCTTCGCGCAGTTTGGCGTTGGCTTTATGGGCCGGGTACAGCGTGGCGCTGAATTGCTGTTGGGTGGGGGTAACACCCAGATAGCGCAACAGCGGCTCATCGTGGACGTAGTAAAAACGTGCGTCCTCGCTGGCATCCAGCTCGACAGCCTCCATTCCCGGGACAGCGATAAAACACCCTTTCTCCCATTCAAACGCCACATCGCCTTGCGCCAACCCACCGCGTCCGGCGATGACATACAACACCTGCGACGTCGCAGTCGGGGACAAGGTCAGACGTTCACCGGCATTGAGCCGGATAAAACTCGCCAGCAGCCCCGGCCCGGTTGCGGGCCCCTCACAGCCCAGCGCCTCACTCAGGTCTAAAGGTATAAGACGGCTAGGGCCCGCGTCGTACAGCGATGATGGAAAGTTCTGATAGGGAATACGCGAAATCAACCCGGCGCTAATCGGATTCGCTGCCTTGCTGTATTCGAAATATTCAGCGTCATGCTCGGCATTCAGCAGATCAACGTGGTGCAGTGGAGCGTTCAGGCTATTCATGCAAACCCCTTCTTCTTGTAAGTGGCCTAACGGGTACAGGTTCAAGCCACTATACGAAGCGAGGGTCCGCTCATTAAGGCCTCAAACGGAACAGCAGTTGTGCCGGGAAGGGGGCAAACGTTTTCTTGCCGGGCGATATACAGATTTAAAATTTCAGAAAATTCCTTCCAAACATCCGAGATGCCTCTAATACAGTGCTCATCCCAGCGCTTGGTTATCGTGGCGGATCGATAGCTCCAGGTCGATGTTCAAGCCTGATGCTTTCAGCAATTGTTTGAATTTCAAGGCAGTCACCGGCTATTGAGTGAGGCGATCTGATGTCCCACGGAACTCCTGCCGTCCCGCACTAGTCAGCACTCAAAGCCCACTCACAAACAGGTGCTGACACTCATGCAAATTTCTCTCACGCAACAGGTGGCGCTGGTCACGGGCGGCAGTTCCGGGATTGGCGCGGCCAGTGCCCGGGCGCTGGCGGCAGCCGGTGCCGCGGTGGTGGTGCATTACAACGCGCAGGCGCAACCCGCACAGGCGCTGGCGGCCGAGATCAATGCGGGCGGAGGCAGGGCGATTGCCCTTGGCGGGGATGTGTCGAAAGAGGCGGATGTCGAGCGTTTGTTCGAGCAGACACTGGAGACGTTCGGGTATCTGGACATTCTGCTGGCCAATTCCGGCATTCAGCAGGATGCCCCGGCAGCCGAGATGACCCTGGAGCAATGGAACGCCGTCATCGGTGTCAACCTGACCGGGCAGTTTCTGTGCGCACGGTCAGCGCTGCGCATCTTCAACCGTCAGGGCATTCGTGAAGGGGTGTCGCGGGCGGCGGGCAAGATTATTCACATGAGTTCGGTGCATCAGGTGATTCCGTGGGCCGGGCATGTGAATTACGCGACCTCCAAAGGCGGGCTGGACATGTTGATGCGCAGCCTGGCGCAAGAAGTCAGCCATCAGAAAATCCGTATCAATAGTATTGCGCCGGGTGCGATCCGCACGGCCATCAACAGTGATGTCACCGAAGGTGAAGCGGAACAGGCCCTTCTGACGTTGATCCCGTACGGTCGCGTGGGCGAGGCCGAAGATGTGGCCAACGCCGTGGTATGGCTGGCCAGCGATGTGTCCGACTACGTGGTGGGCAGCACGTTGTTTATTGATGGCGGCATGAGCCTTTATCCGGAGTTCCGCGGCAATGGTTAAACCCGATACCGAAACTCAACGTCACATCGAAGCTCATGGCATCATCGGCGACATGCGCACCGCAGCGTTGGTGAATGACACAGGCAGTGTGGATTTTTTCTGCTGGCCGGAGTTCGACAGTCCTTCAATCTTCTGCGCGTTGCTCGACAGCCCCGAGGCCGGCATCTTTCAGTTGGCACCGCACATGCCGGACGCCCGGCGTGAACAAATCTACCTACCTGACACCAATGTTCTGCAAACCCGCTGGCTGAGCGCGCAAGCGGTGGTGGAAGTCACGGATCTATTACCCGTCAGTGATTCTGCTGAGGCGTTGCCGGTCCTGATGCGTCGAGTGCGGGTGGTCAGTGGCCGGGCGGCCTTTACCGCGCGCTGCGCGGTGCGTCATGACTACGCCCGGGCCGACACGCAAGCCCGGGCGCAAGGCGCGGATGTGTATTTTGAGGCGTCTGGCCAACCGTCGTTGCGTCTGGTTGCCAGCCAGCCTTTGACCGTTGAGCATCAGGCGGCGTGCAGTACGTTCATGCTGGAGCAGGGGCAGACTGCGGAGTTTATCCTCGGCGCAGCTCAAGACCCGCGCGTCCATCTGGGCAGCAGCGAGCTGGCGCTGCAGCACACGGTGCAGTTTTGGCGGCAGTGGCTTGCGCAATCGACTTACCGCGGACGTTGGCGCGAAATGATCAATCGCTCGGCATTGGCGCTCAAACTCCTGACCTCGCGCAAAGAGGGGGCAATTATTGCGGCCGCCACCTTTGGCCTGCCCGAAACCCGCGGCGGTGAACGCAATTGGGACTACCGCTACACGTGGATTCGCGACGCTTCCTTCACGGTTTACGCTTTTGTCCGACTCGGTTTTGTCGAAGAGGCCAACAGTTTCATGCGTTGGTTGCGCAGTCGTGTTGGCGATTGCTGCGATCAGCCGCTCAAACTCAACATCATGTATGGCATCGACGGTCGCCGTGAACTGCCGGAACGTGAGCTGGATCACCTGGCCGGCCACGGCGGCGCCACCCCCGTGCGCGTGGGCAATGGCGCGGTGGATCAAGTGCAGTTGGACATCTATGGCGAGCTGCTGGATGCGGTGTATTTGACCAACAAATACGGCGAGGCCATCAGCCATGAAGGCTGGCAGCACGTGACTCGCCTTGTTGATGAGGTGTGTGAGGTTTGGGATCAAAAAGATGTGGGCATTTGGGAAATGCGCGGCGAGAAGCATCACTTCCTGCATTCGCGGCTGATGTGCTGGGTGGCGCTGGACCGTGCCATCCGCCTGGCGTCAAAGCGTTCGCTGCCTGCCCCCTTTGAGCGTTGGAACGCTGCGCGTCAGGCCATTCACGCGGATATCTGGGACAACTTCTGGAACGCAGAACGCGGGCATTTCGTGCAATACAAAGGCGGCACGGCGCTCGACGGTTCCATGTTGTTGATGCCGCTGGTGCGTTTTGTCGGCGCCACAGATCCGCGCTGGTTGGCGACCTTGCAGGCGATTGAACGCACGTTGGTGCGCGATGGCATGGTGTACCGCTACCTGAATGAGGAAGAGGGCATGGACGGCCTTGAAGGCACCGAAGGGGCGTTTGCGGCCTGCTCGTTCTGGTACGTGGAATGTCTGGCGCGAGCCGGACAGGTAGAAAAGGCGCACCTGGAGTTCGAACAGCTGCTGCGTTACGCCAACCCCCTGGGCTTGTATGCCGAAGAGTTCGATTGCCATGCCAGGCATCTGGGCAACACGCCCCAGGCGCTGACCCATCTGGCGTTGATCAGCGCCGCCAGCTTTCTGGACCGCAAACTGGACCATCAGAAAACCCAGTGGCAACCCTGAATGCAAAAGCCCCGACGCAGGTGTGTCGGGGCTTTTTGGGTGCTGCCGGTAACGCTTAGAACGTGTACTTGGTGGTCAGCATCAGGCTGCGCGGCTCACCGTAATAGGTGGTGTTGAAGTTGCCCAGACCGGTGAGGTACTTCTTGTCGAACACGTTGTTGGCGTTGAGGTTGAACGTCAGGTGCTCGTTGTACTCGTAACGGGTCATCAGGTTGACCAGGGCGTAGCTGTGCTGCTCGATGATGTCGTAGTCGCCTTTGGCATCGTTATAGATCTTGCCGTAGAACGGGCTTTGCCAGTTCACGCCGCCCCCGACGGTGACTTTGTTCAACAGGCCCGGCAGGCGGTAGGTGGTGAACAGCTTGGCCACGTTTTCGGGTTTGGTGGTTTCCAGCGGATAGCCGTACACACGTTCGCCGTCGTCCGAGCGGGTCTGGGCGTAGGTGTAACCGGCGCTGATGTTCCAATCCGGCATGATTTCACCGCTCAGTTCGAACTCCACCCCTTTGGTGGTCGCACCGTCGAGCGATTCAAAAATGCCTTCGTTGGTATTAGGGTTGGTGCCAATCTGGATCGGCAGTTTCTTCTGCTCGGTACGGAACGCGGCAATGCTGGCGTTCAGCCGGCCATCGAAATATTCGCTTTTGAGGCCGATTTCGTAGCTGTTGCCCTCAGTCGGCGCCAAGGTGGTGCCCGAAGCGCTTCTATTGGTGACCGGTTTGTAAATCGAGGTGTAGCTGGCGTAGACCGAATAGGTGTCGTTGATGTCATACACGGCACCGGCGTAAGGCGTCACACGGCCATGCTGCTTGGACGTGGTTTTGTTGTCCTCAAAGGTGGGCGGTGCTTGTACGTAATATTTGTAGGTGCTGTTGTACTGGAAATCGCTGACACGGCTGCCAAGGATCAACGACAGGTCGTCAGTCGGTTTAAAACGTGCGGCGATGTAAGCGCTGTTCTGGTTTTGGTTGGTCTCGTACTTGCCGTTTTTCGGGAAGTCCGGCTTCGGGTATTTGCCCTTCCAGTCGAAAATACTGCCCGGGACATTTTCGATCAGGCTGCCGTCAAAGGTCGCGCCGGTTTGGCGTGACTCTTGGGAGGTATAGCCCACGACCAGCTCATGCTCGCGCCCGAACAGGCTGAACGGCCCGGTGGCGTTGAGATCGAAGGTGTTCTGGACGCGATGACCCTCCCACTTGCCCCAATAGAAGAACATGCCTTCGCCCGTGACCGGATTGGGCATGCCGCCACTGGCCGAGCCCAACTGGGTGTCGTGATCGTTAACCTGCTGGTTCAAGGTGCCTTTGATTTTCCAGTCATTGGCGAACCGGTGTTCCAGCGATGCGAACGTGGTGCGCGCCTGCACGTCGCGACGGCTCCAGTCGGTGGCCGGGTTGAACGAGCGGCTGAAATCGGTCTTGGTGTAGTTGGAGAAGTAGTACGGATTACCCGTCCAGGATGAGCCGCGCGGCTTGATGTTCTGGTAGTCCATGCCAAAGGTAAACAGCGTGTCCGGCGTGATATCGGCTTCAAGGATGCCGTAGAACACCTGATTCTTTTTTGAGTAATGGTCAATGTAGGAATCAGCGTCCTGCAACGCGGTGACGAAGCGCCCGCGCACGTTGCCGTCTTCGTTCAACGGTCCGGACACATCGGCTTCAGTGCGGTAGTTGTCCCACGATCCCGCGCTGCCGGTGATCGAAGCCTTGAATTCACGGGTTGGTTTCTTACGGATCAGGTTCACGGTGGCTGAAGGCTCGCCCGAGCCCGACAACAGGCCGGTTGCGCCTTTGACGATGTCGACGCGGTCATACAAGGCCATGTCGACTTTGGTGGCGCCCTCGTCGAAAACGCCGTCGTACATGGAGTTAACACCGTCGTACTGGAAGTTGGTGATGGCGTAACCGCGGGCCGAATACTCCATGCGGTCGCTGTCATACGCCTGGGTCGAAATGCCCGGCGCGTTGCGCAGCACATCGCCAATGCTTTGTGCGCCCTGGTCATCCATGTTCTGGCGGGTGACGACCGTCACAGTCTGTGGCGTTTCCCGAATCGAAAGCGGCAGTTTGGTCGAACTGCTGGTGGCGCCCGTTGTGTAGGAACCTGTGCCTTCGGTGGTCAGGGAATTGCCGATTCCTTGACCGGAGATGGTAGTAGCCCCCAGCTCCAGCCCTTTGCCTTGTGGTGTGCTGAGGATGACGGTATCACCGTTGAGCTGGTAGGACATGCCGCTGCCTTGTAGCAGGGTTTCCAGGGCTTTGACCGGTTCCAGTGAGCCGGACACGGCATGCGATTTGATCCCTTGAACCTGATCGGCGCTGTACAGGATCTGCAGGTTGGCCTGCGTGCCCAGTTCGTTCAGCGCGTTGGCCAGCGATTGTGCCGGGATGTTCAAGGCCACCGGGGCCGCTTGAGCAAGGGATGAACCCAGCAGCACCGAGGCTACCAACGCACTGGACAACAGCGTGCGGCGAACGGTCTGGCGCTGGGTAGCGATCGAAAGCGGGGTCCGTCTCAAGTTTGGTCGTTGCATTACGTGCCGAAGCTCCGAAGGAGGGGGTAATTGTCTGTTAATGGGAATAGTTATTAGACGCAGCTCGATTGATAAACCGGAAAGAAGTGCCTGAAAAAAGGTCGATTATTTTTTGGCAGGCACCAACCCCAGTCGGTAGCGGCACGTAAAGGCTTATGGGGCAGGGGGCTTCAAGCGGGTTCCAGCGCCGTGCTGACCTTACCGCTGTCCATGCGCACCAGATGGTCAGCGACGTCGAAATAACGGTCGTCGTGGGAAATGACGATGATGGTCTTGCCCAGCCGCTTCAGGTCCGGCAGCAATTCGGTATAGAAAATCCTGCGGAAGGTCGGGTCCTGATCGGCAGCCCATTCATCGAACACCAAGACCGGGCGCTCTTCGAGCCAGGCGTTCACCAGCGCCAGGCGCTTGCGCTGGCCCGTCGACAGGTCGGTGGTGCTGAACTGCCCGCCATTGATGCTGACCTTGTGCGATATTTCGAGGCGCTTGAGGTATTGCTCGGCATCCTGCGGGATGTTCATGTCGCCCTGCACCACGTCGTCGAACAGGTAATAATCGGCAAAAATCGTCGTAAACAGCTGCCGATAATCGTCGCGGCTGTGTGCCGTCACGGCTTGCCCGTTGAGACGGATTTCGCCCTGTTGGGGGGCATACAGGCCCAGCAACAATTTGATCAGGGTGGTTTTGCCACACCCGTTTTCACCGACGATGAACACAATGTCGCCCGCATTGATCTTTAGGTTGACCGGCCCCAGACGAAACGGCGCGCTGCCGTCTACAGGCGCGAAGCTGTAGCTCACATCCACCAGTTCAAGGCAGTTAACGGTGTTGTCCTGTGCAGCAGGTTCACTGAGCAGCAGGTGCGGTTCGGGGGAATTGAACTGCTCGGAGAGGTCTGCAATGCGGCGCAAGGCAATTTGCGCGCGACTGATGATTGGCAGGGTGCTGATCATGTGCTCCAGCGGGCCTTTCATGTACAGCAGCACCAGTACAAAACCGCTGATTACGCCGGGGTTGGTGCTGGGCCATAACGACTGCATGGCGAGCGCCAGGCCAATGACCACAAAGAACAACATCGAACCCAGGCTCTTGGCGATCACGAAGGTGTTGATCGAACGCACTTGTATGTCACAGATTTTCTGCGCGGTGCGCTGGATGCCCGAGACGAACATGCGTTGGCGGCGCGCACGGTGAATGCGCAGCTCCTTGGCGCCTTCTGCAATGGCGTTGTAGTGCTTTTGCAAATCGTCTTCGGCTTCGCGGGCTTCATTGAAACCGTTCAGGCCGTGGCCGCGCGCGATGTACTGAATCACCGTGCCGATGACGATGGCCACCAGCATCATCAGGAACATCGGCCACGAGAGCATGGCCAGATAGCCCATGCAGCCCAGTGTTACTGTCAGGGAAATCGCCAGTGGCGCGAAGGCAAAAGCGAAGTCGCTGATGGTGTCGACGTCATGGGTCAGGACGGGAATCAGGCGATGGCTGCGATAGCGCTCGATCTGCGAGATGGGCGCTGACAGGACTTTTTCCCCCAGCTCTTTGCGCAGCCGGGCGATGATGTGCTGGCCAACATAGTTGCTGCCGATGTCTGAACAAATGGTGCTGATGAGCGCCAGTAGGCAGAGCCCGGCAAACAGAGCAACCACCTGATGGGTGAGGCCGCCCTCGGCGTGCAAGGCACTGTTGATGGTGGCCAACAACACCGTGACGCTCAGGCCGCCCACCATGCCGAGCAGGACGGACAGGCTGACAATGAGCCGGAACGGCTTGAGCAGGTGGAGCAGTTCTCGAAAAACCCCGGGGGTGGGGCGTGGCGTGGCGGGCTGGCTCATAAACAAAAGTTCCTTGAATCACGGGAAGGACAGTCTTTTGTGAACGAGTGATTAGGCCGGGGATTTAGCAGGCGTCACGCCGGGGTTGTCGCTGTCGAGGGGCGAGGCTGCGAATTCTTGCGCAGCCTCGTGTAGACGCTAAAGCGCGCGCTGTACCCGGAAACCTACCCAGTCCCCCCGCGTCTGCGGGTAGATGTCATTGCGGTTGCCCGAACGGGAGAATACCGGCGCTTCGCCCCAGTCGTTGCCGCGAATCTGGCGCAGTTCGCAGGTGCTGTCCGTCACCCAGGCGCTGCCGTCAGTGGGAGCGCCCACGTAGTCGTTGTGTTTGCAGTCTTCGAGCCACTCGTAAACGTTACCGTGCATGTCATACACGCCGAACGCATTGGCCGGGTAACTGCCAACGGGCGAGGTGTAGCTGTAGCCATCGGTCGGGCCATATGTGTTGGCATGTTTGGCGATGCTGTATTCCTTGCCTTCATCCATGGGGAAGGGGAAGGGGCCGCTCGAACCTGCCCGGGCGGCATATTCGCGGGTGGCTTCGCTGACCATGCGATAGGGTTTGCCTGTCTTTTTCGAGAGCCAGCTGACGTAGTGTTTGACATCGTCAAAGTCCATGCACACCGCCGGTTGGCGCGGACCCTGCGGGTAGCGCGGTTTGCTGGCAATGCACGCGCGTCCCGGCCGGTCGTCGCCGTCGGCTATCGTGACCCCGGTGTCCCCGATGTAGGCGTCAAACTCGGCGGCCGTGATCTGAAAGCGGCTAATGGCCAGAGGCTTGCTGAAGGTCACTTTATGCAGCGGGCCTTCATCCGGCTCGCGGCCGACTTCATCGAGCGGGGTGCCCATCATGAAGCTGCCGGTGGGTAACACCACCATTTCGGGGCAGTCCTTGCAATCTTTGAATACAGTACCCGGTTTGGCGGGTTCGTTTGCGTGGGCGAAAGCGGACAGACTGCACAGCATGGCAGCCAGCGAGAGGCGATACAGCGGGTTCAACGTCAACATGGTCAGCACGTTCACTTATTGAGGAGAAACGGGTTTGGCGGCTTTTTGCACGGTGTCCCACACGCGCAGGAAATTTCCGCCCCACAATTTGGCGATGTCGGCTTCCGAGTAGCCGCGTTGCAACAGCTCGGCCGTGACGTTGCGGGTCTCACTGACATCCTTCCAGCCATCGAGTCCGCCGCCATCATTGAAGTCAGAACTGATGCCCACGTGGTCGATACCGATTTTCTTCACGGCGTAATCAATGGCATCGCCGTAATCCTTGAGCGTGGCTTTCGGTTCCGCCTCGAGGATGTCGTAAAGCCCGGCCGCGTACTCACCGAAGCGCTGCTCGGGCCAGACGGTGATAATCGCGTCGCCCGGCATCAGGGCCATTTCCAGGCTGTGCAATGGCGGCAAGTCGAACTGGCCGCGCAGGGTGTTGAGTTTGTCCTGACTGCTCTTGCTCAAGGGGCGCAGGTAGGTGGGGAAGCCGACAATTTGCACCACGCCGCCGCTGTCCTTGATCAGCTGCATTTCTTTGTCGCTGAGGTTGCGCGGGATGTCCACCAGCGCTCGCGGGGCCGAATGCGAGGCCACCATCGGCGTGCGGCTGAGTTGGCTGACTTGCTCCAGCGCCTTGGTCGACATCTGTGACACATCAATAATCACACCCAGATCGTTCAGGCGTCGTACCGCTTGCTTGCCGGTTTCCGACAGGCCGTCGAGGGCATCGGGCGTGTCATTGAAGAAAGGCAGCGGACGCGACGAGTCGGCCCAATCGTTATTGCCCACATAGCTGAAGCCAAACATGCGCATGCCGCGTGCGGCCCACATGTCCAGTTGATTGATGTCGTTACCCAACGGGTAGGCGTTGAGCATGCTGATAAAAATTGCGAATTTTCCTTCGCCGTGCAGGCGTCGGAAGTCATCCGGGGTGTAGGCGATGCCGACTTGGTTGGGGAAATCGCGGACCATGCCGGTGATGATCCGGTAGCGCGCTTGTTGCTCATTGCGCGCTGCCTCGACGAAGCCTGCGGTCGGGCGGTGGGGTGCGTTAGGGCCGTTCCAGATTTCCGGCCAGCCGAACACGGTCAATGCTGCGCCGGATAACCGGCCCTTGGCTGCCTTGGCCAGGTCGAATTGACCGGGACCGTCCTGGTCGGTTTCGTTACCCGCTGTGCCGAATTCCAGTGGCACGGTGATGTGGCTGTCAAACGACAACATGCGGTCCTGAAGCGCGTCGGCTTGCTTGATGATTTCCAGCGGGTAACCAGGATTGCCTCTGTAAAACGTGTCCCACACCAGAAAACCGCCACCGATGGCGGCAGCCAAGGCCAGGGGAAGACCGATCAACAGGGCTGTTTTAGAACGTGATTGAGTCATTGCCATCTCAGTAGAAATCCGCCGTCAAGGGGCAGGCGCGCGGCCTTTGCTATCTGGAGAGAACGAGGGGCATGACACGTAATTTAGGCAGGGGTGCAGCGATGACTACTACGCTGTATCAGCCGCCCCGCCAGTCGTTCTTCGAGTTGAACCCTCCGCGTGCTGGGTATGTGCATGGGCACGCCCGCGCCCCATCGTCCTCCCAATAGAACGCTAAGGCTCAAAAACGCAGTCTATTGCGCAAAACATATCGACTCTAAGCTGTTGCCACGAATCACGGGAGGTACACGATGAAACAGATTCTTGGCCTATACACAGCGCCGCGTCGTCACTGGGTAGGCGACGGTTTTCCGGTCCGCACGATGTTTTCTTACGATCAGATGGGCAAACACATCAGCCCATTCCTGTTGCTGGATTACGCAGGCCCCGCCGAGTTCACGCCGACTACCCAACGGCGTGGCGTAGGGCAACACCCGCATCGCGGGTTTGAAACTGTCACCATCGTTTACAAGGGCGAAGTCGAACACCGCGATTCCACCGGTAACGGCGGTGTGATCGGCCCCGGTGATGTGCAATGGATGACGGCGGCGTCCGGAATCCTGCATGAAGAGTTCCATTCCCAGGCATTCGCCCGCCGTGGCGGCACCCTGGAAATGGTCCAGTTGTGGGTCAACCTGCCCGCCAAAGACAAGATGGCTGCACCGGGTTATCAGGGCATCCTGGACCGGGACATCCCGGATGTGGCCCTCAAGGACAATGCCGGACACCTGCGTCTGATCGCCGGTGAGTTCGGAGGGCACCGCGGCCCGGCGCACACCTTTACCGACATTCAGGTGTGGGATATTCGGTTGCAAGCGGGCAAGTCGGCTACTTTTGATCTGCACGACGGCCACAACACGGCACTGGTGGTGCTGCAAGGTGCGGTGCAGCTCAATGGCCAGGAGGAGGTGCGTGAAGGCCAGTTGGCGTTGTTTGAACGCGACGGCACTCACGTGCATGTCGCTGCCGATCAGGATGCGGTGTTCCTGATCCTGAGCGGCGAACCCATTGATGAGCCGATCGTGGGCCATGGTCCCTTTGTGATGAACAGCGAGGCCGAGATTCAGCAGGCGTTTGTGGATTTTCAATCGGGCCGTTTTGGTCGCATGCCCGCCTGACCTCATTGTCGTAACGCGTGAAGCCGCACGTTCGGGCCATGAAGGGTCATGGTCCGGGTTCTTGATTCACTCATCAGAGGAATACCCTGTGACAACTTCTTACAAGCGTTTGGACAAGGATAATGCCGCCGTTTTGTTGGTGGATCATCAGGCCGGCCTGCTGTCGTTGGTCAGGGACATCGACCCGGACAAGTTCAAGAACAACGTGCTGGCCCTGGCGGATCTGGCCACGTACTTCAAGTTGCCAACCATTCTGACCACCAGTTTTGAAACAGGCCCCAACGGCCCGCTGGTGCCGGAGCTTAAGGCACAGTTCCCCGATGCGCCCTACATTGCCCGCCCGGGGCAGATCAACGCCTGGGACAACGAAGACTTCGTCAAGGCAGTCAAGGCCACGGGCAAAAAGCAGCTGATCATTGCTGGCGTTGTGACCGAAGTGTGCGTCGCATTTCCGGCACTGTCAGCCCTGGCTGAAGGTTATGAGGTGTTCGTGGTCACGGACGCGTCCGGTACGTTCAACGAAATCACCCGTCACTCGGCCTGGGATCGCATGTCCGCCTCCGGCGCGCAGTTGATGACCTGGTTTGGCCTGGCCTGCGAGCTGCACCGCGACTGGCGTAACGACGTGGAGGGGTTGGGCGCGCTGTTCTCCAATCACATCCCGGACTACCGCAACCTGATTACCAGCTACACCACCTTGACGGCCAGCAAGTAAGCACGCTGGACGCTGACGTTCATGCGTCAGCGTCCTTCATGGTGGCGTCAAACCCGTTCAAAGATCACGGCGATCCCCTGACCACCGCCGATGCACATGGTGGCCAATGCATAGCGACCCTGAATGCGGTGCAGCTCATGGATGGCCTTGGTGGCAATGATCGCACCGGTTGCACCCACCGGGTGACCCAGCGCAATGCCCGAACCATTGGGGTTGACCTTGGCCGGGTCCATGTCCAGTTCTTGCATGACGGCACAGGCTTGAGCCGCGAAGGCGATATTGGCCTCGATCACGTCCATGTCGTTGATGGTTAACCCGGCGCGTTTAAGGGCCAGCCGGGTGGCGGGGACTGGCCCGAGCCCCATCAGTTCAGGCTCCACCCCGGCGTGGGCATACGCCACCAGTCGCGCCATGGGCGTGAGATTGCCCGAAGTCACGGCGCCAGCGCTGGCCAACACCAGCGCGGCGGCGCCATCGTTGAGGCCCGAGGCGTTACCGGCGGTGACGGTGCCATCTTTTTTGAACGCAGGGCGCATGCTGGCCAATTGTTCCAGCGAAGTGGCGCGCGGATGCTCATCGACACTGAACTGCGTGCTGCCTGTGCGGGCATGAATGTCGACCGGGGCTATCTGCCCCTTGAAGTAGCCCTGCGCGATGGCGTGGGCCGCCCGCAGTTGGTCTGCAAGCGCCAATTCATCTTGTAATTGGCGGCTGATGCCATTGCGTTCAGCGACGTTTTCAGCAGTGACGCCCATGTGCATGCCCTGAAACGGGTCGTGCAGCACCCCCAGCATGTAGTCTTGCAACATGCCATTGCCCATGCGTGCCCCCCAGCGTGCAGCGGGCAGCAAATACGGGCCGCGGCTCATGGACTCGACCCCGGCGCCGATGGCAAATTCGGCATCACCGAGCATCAGCGTATGGGCTGCACCAATGACGGCTTGCAAGCCCGACCCGCACAAGCGGTTAACGTTGTAGGCGGGCGTCTCTTTCGGGATACCTGCGCGCATCGCCGCAACCCGCGCGACGTAGGCGTCATGGGGTTCGGTAGGGATCACATTACCCATCACCACATGACCCATGCGCTCGGGATCGACCTGACTGCTGGACAGCGCAGCCGTCACGGCAACGGTGGCGAGGTCGCACAGGGGCACGTCTTTCAGCGCGCCACCGAAGGTGCCAATGGCGGTGCGTCGGGCACTGAGAATAAAGATGTCAGAGGTGTGCATGAAGCGTCCTTATTGTTCTTGTTGATCGATGGGCCCGGATTATTTCACAGCGCCACTGGCTGCGGGCTAGTCCGTTTGAGGGGGAATTCGATAAGTGGCATTGCGTATAGATGGACGATGCGGCATCGCCGTCTACGCTGTCGGTTTCGTGAAGCCTGACCTGCAGGCTTTGCTCTCCCATCCCTATGCAAAGGAAATGCATGCCATGTCTACCGTAGACCGAAATGCGCTGATTGGCGCCTGGAAACTGGTGAGTTTTGTGGAGCGCGATACCGACACCGGCATTGAATCCCACCCGATGGGCACGACCCCGGAAGGCATCATCATGTATACGCCTGACGGGTATATGTCAGCCCAGTTCTGTCCGCCCGGACGCACTAACCTGGCCAGCAATGATCCGTTTGAGGCCAGTGAGCATGAGTACAAGGAGGCGGGTAAAACCTACTTTGCCTACAGCGGCCCCTTCTACGTGGATGAAGCGCGCGGATTGCTGGAGCACGAGATGTTTGTCAGTTTCTTTCCTAACTGGCGAGGGCAACGTCAAGTCCGCACGTGTCGTATTGAAGGTGACATGCTGTACCTGGCGCCTGACGTGCCGGTTAATTTCAACGGCTCGATGAAAATCGCCAATCTGGCTTGGCAACGGGTCAGTCCCAACCTGTAGTGGTTACCCCTGCCGCCGCACGATTCAGGCCTTGAGCAGGGCGCAAAACGCGTTGAGAGGCACCGGACGGCTGTGCAAATACCCCTGATAGATGTGGCAATCCAGGCTCTGTAAAAACTGCAATTGCTGCAGCCGTTCGACGCCTTCGGCTACCACGTTGAGTTTCAGGCTGTGGGCCATCGCCACAATGGCGCGGATAATCTCTGCGTCATTCGGGTCGTTGATGGCATCGCGCACGAATGACTGGTCAATTTTCAGCGTGTCGACCGGCAGGCGCTTGAGGTGCGTCAGCGAAGAGTAACCGGTACCAAAATCGTCCATCGCAAAACTCACGCCCAGGGCCGTGAGTTGACGCATTTTGGCGATGGTGTCGTCCAGGTTCTGGATCACGATACCTTCGGTGATTTCCAGCTTGAGCAGGGTACTGGGCAAGCTGTGGGCCAGCAGGCTGCGTTCTACCCGTTCGACAAAGTTGCTTTGGCGAAATTGACGCGGGCTGATGTTGACGCAGAGGCGGAAAGCGTTGGCATCGATCAGGCCTGCGTTGAGCAGCGAACCCGCATCACGGCAGGCCTGCTCCAGAATCCAGGTGCCCACGTCCAGAATCAATCCGCTGTCTTCGAGGATTTTGATGAACTCGCCCGGCGACTGGGGCCCCAGTTGCGGGTGTTGCCAACGCACCAGCGCTTCGGCGCCGACAATGCGGTTGGTCCGTGCATCGACCTGCGGCTGATAGTGCAGGCTGAATTCGTTGCGTGCCAGGGCGGTGCGCAAATCACTCTCTATGCGCATGCGTTCGCTGGCGGCGGCCTGCATGTCGGGGTGGAACAGTTGCGTGGTGTTGCGCCCCGAATCCTTGGCGCGGTACAGGGCAATGTCGGCGCGTTTGAACAAGTCTGCCGGTTTGGAGCCGTGATCGGGGATCAGCGCGATGCCGATGCTGGGAGTGACTTGCAGGCGTTGACCATCCAGAAACATCGGTTCGGCCAACAATTCACGCAGGGTGTCGGCCGTGGCGCGCACATGCCGGGTGACTTCCTCCAGCGAACCGTGAAGGCCGCTGAGTAGCACCACAAATTCGTCGCCGCCCAGTCGCGCCACGGTGTCTTCGACCCGCACGCTGGCTTCAAGCCGGGCGGTGATGACTTTCAGCACCGCATCGCCCACCGGATGCCCCAGTGAGTCGTTGATGTGTTTGAAGTGGTCAAGGTCGAGGAACAGCAGGGCACCGCGCATGTCATGCCGTGACAGCAAGGCGCTTTGCTGGGTCAGGCGATCCATCAGCAAGGCCCGGTTGGGCAGATTGGTGAGCGGGTCATGATAGGCCAGATGACGCACCTGAGCCTGTGCGGCTTTCAGTTGACTGATGTCACGGGCGATCAGCAGCAGGCAGGCCGTGTCGTTCAGGGTGATGCGCTCGATGGAAATTTCCACGTTGAGCAGATCGCCACGGCGTGAGCGCCCCAAAATTTCACGGTTGCTGATACGGCCTTTTTCTTCCAGCTCGTCCAGTAGCGCCTGACGCAGCGAGCTGTCACCCCAAATGCCCAGTTCGTAAGGGCTGCGGCCCATGACTTCGGCGCTGGTATAACCGGTCAGACGCGTGAAACCGTCGTTGACTTCCAGATAACAGCCCGTGGCGTAGTCGCTGATGGTGATGGCGTCGGGGCTGGCGTGAAAAGCCTTGGCGAATTTCTCCTCGCTGGCTTTAAGCACCGCCTCGGCGCGCTGTTGCTGGGTAATGTCGCGCAAGGTGGCGACAATGCACGTCTGGCCATCCACTTCAATGTGACGACTGGTCAGCACGCAAGTGAGGGCTTCGGTATTTTTATGCCACAGGTTAAGGGTCAGGTTGTTTTGCGCCGGTGCCTGCAAGGCGCTCAATAAGGGTTGCAAGTGCTGCGCCCGGTTATCACCGTTGGCACGCAAATCGTCCATGTCCCAGCCAAAGGTTTGGCTGAAGCTGGCATTGATTTCCATCACTTGCCCGCTGTCGGCCTGCATGACGCAAATCGGGTCGGGACTGGTTTGAAACACGCTGGCAAATTTTTCTTCAGAGGCGACCAAGCGTTGTTCGCGCTCCACTTGCTCAGTGATGTCGAGCAATGTTCCGGCCATGCGCAAGGGTTGGCCGTCATCGCCACGGTACAGGCGTGCGCGGCTTTCCAGGTAGCGCGAGGCGCCACTTTCGAGCTGCACGCGGTAGGTTAATTGATAATTGCCGGCAGGGCCTTCGCGCAGTGAGCGGTAGGCATTGCGCATGTTGTTGCGTTCTTGCGCCGGAACACCCTCGAAAAACGCATCAAATGATTCATTGAACGCCACGGCTTCCAGCCCGTGCAACTGTGCGGCACGGGCCGAGCCATAGAGCTGGCCACTGGGTATGTGCCAGTCCCAGGTACCCAGCTGCGCCGAATCCAGCGCCAAATCCAGACGTTCCTGACTGTCTTTTAGGGCTAACTCGGTTTTTTTGCGCTCGCTCGTGTCGAGAAAGGTGCTGACCAGGTATTCCTCGTTCTCAAGTTCGACCCTCTGTGCGCTGAGGATACCGTCGTGCAACTGGCCATTTCGGCCGCGCAGCTGCACTTCCATCGCCACCGGCGGGTGTTGATTGCGAATGGCTTGGATGAACGTGCTGCGTTGCTGCGGGTCGGGCCATAGCCCCAACTCCAGCGTGGTGCGGCCGATGGCGTGTGTCACCGGCCAGCCCAGCAAGCTTTCAAAACAGTGGTTGGCTTCGCTGATTCGCCCGTCCTCGATACGCACCAGTAGCACCATGTTCGGGGACAGGTGAAACAGGGTCGCAAAACGTTCTTCAGAGCTGTTTAGGGCCTGCTGGCGCTGACGCTGCTGCGTCACTTCGTGCAGGACGCCCATCATGCGCGGCCTGGCCCCGGGTTTTGAGACCAGGCTGCCGCGTATCTCCAGCCAGTGCAATGTTCCGTCCGGCCAACGGATCCGGTGGTGCGTGCTGCGCTCCAACGGGGCGCCTTTTAGCACGGCATCAAACACACGTTGCGCCTTGGGCCAATCGTCGAAGGGCAGCGCCGAGAGCTGATCGAGATGGCTCGGCAAGGCATGCCGGGCAGGCAATCCGAACAGCGCCTGGGAGCCCTCGGACCAACGGATATCGCCGCTTTCCATGTCCCAGCACCAGGCGCTCATGCGCGCCGCCTTCAAGGCAGACAGCAATTGTGGCGTCTGGTGCCAGCTTTGCTCCACGGCTGAGGGGTCGCTGTCTGTCAAGGCGCAAAGTAGGTGCAAAGGGTCAGCGGGTGTTGGCATTGGCTGCAATCCTTGAACAGAGAAAACCACAGTGCGCTCAGGCGTGCGGCGCAGTGTGCCGCGTATCGACCTGGCCATCCAGCAGTGTCATGAAGGCGTGTGCGGCATTCGACAATGTTCGTTCGGTATGTACGATATAGCCTAGCTGGCGTGTCAGCTGTATGCCCGGCAAGCGGATAGATGCCACTTGTTCGTCGAGCATGGTGCGCGGCAATACGCTCCAGGCCAACCCGATGGACACCATCATTTTGATGGTTTCCAGGTAGTTGGTGCTCATGGCGATATTGGGGGTCAACCCTTGCGCCTCGAACAGGCGCTGCACGATGTGGTGGGTAAAGGTGTTACCGCCTGGAAACACCGCCGGGTGGTGGGCGATATCTGCCAGGCTAATCGGCCCCTTGTGGGTGAGCGAGTGCTCAGGCGCAACCACAAAATCCAGGGGGTCATCCCAGACCGGTACAGCGCGTATCAGTGAATGCGGTTCGGGCGCGAGCGTAATAACCGCCAGTTCGGCGCGGCCATGCAGGATTTCTTCGTAGGCCACTTCTGAATCGAGAAACTGAATATCCAGCGCGACCTTGGGGTAAGTGCGGGTGAATTCACGCAGAAGGGGCGGCAAACGGTGTAGGCCAATATGGTGGCTGGTAGCCAGAGTCAGGCGGCCGCTGACTTCTCCGTTGAGGTTGTTCAGCGCGCGCCGGGTGTCGTCCAGCACGTTAAGAATCTGATAGGCGCGAGGCAGGAGGGCACGCCCGGCTTCGGTCAGGCTGACTTCGCGGCCCAGTCGGTCGAACAGCCTGAGCTTGAGTTGTTGCTCAATGCTGGCAATGCGCTTGCTGATCGCCGGCTGGGTCAGGAACAACCGTTCGGCGGCACCTGAAAAGCTGCCGGTTTCTGCAATCGCAATAAAAGCATTGAGATTTGCGAGGTCCATGTTTCGAATTCCCTTTGGTTATCCAAACTATGAAAATTATGAATTTGAGTTATTAACTTTAACGCCATAGGATCGGCCTCACAAGCCAAGTGGTTATTGGCACAGAAAGTAGCTGATGAGGAACCGTGTGATGGCCGGCAAAACGCTCTACGACAAGCTCTGGGATTCGCATTTGGTAAAGCAGCGCGACGACGGTTCGGCGCTGATCTATATCGACCGTCACATCATTCATGAAGTGACCTCGCCGCAAGCGTTCGAAGGCTTGCGTCTGGCAGGGCGCAAGCCTTGGCGTATCGATGCCAATATCGCGACCCCGGACCACAACGTACCGACCACGCCGGAACGCAAGGGCGGGATCGAAGCGATTGCCGATCAAGTCTCCCGTCTGCAAGTGCAAACCCTTGATGACAACTGCGACGAGTACGGCATCACCGAATTCAAGATGAACGACGTGCGTCAGGGCATCGTTCACGTGATCGGCCCTGAGCAGGGCGCCACATTGCCGGGTATGACCGTGGTCTGCGGCGACTCGCACACCTCGACCCATGGCGCGTTCGGCGCCTTGGCGCATGGCATCGGTACGTCCGAGGTTGAGCACGTATTGGCCACCCAGTGCCTCGTTGCCAAAAAGATGAAGAACATGTTGGTGCGGGTTGAAGGCCCCTTGCCATTTGGGGTGACGGCCAAGGACATCGTCCTTGCGGTCATCGGCAAGATCGGCACGGCCGGTGGCAATGGCCACGCCATTGAGTTCGCCGGGAGCGCGATTCGCGACTTGTCCGTTGAAGGCCGTATGACCATTTGCAACATGGCCATTGAGGCGGGCGCCCGCGTCGGTCTGGTGGCGGCCGATGAGAAGACAGTCGAATACGTCAAGGGCCGCCCGTTCGCCCCCAAAGGCGCTGAGTGGGACCTGGCTGTTGAAGCCTGGAAAGCATTGGTGTCTGATGCCGACGCGGCCTTCGACACGGTGGTTGAGCTGGATGCGACTCAGATCAAGCCGCAGGTCAGCTGGGGCACCTCGCCGGAAATGGTGTTGGCTGTGGATCAGAACGTGCCCGATCCGGCGCAGGAAGCCGATCTGGTCAAGCGCGGTTCAATAGAGCGCGCGTTGAAATACATGGGGTTGAACGCCAACCAGGCCATCACGGATATCCAGCTGGACCGTGTGTTCATCGGTTCGTGCACCAACTCACGTATTGAAGACTTGCGTGCGGCAGCCGTGATCGCCAAAGGCCGCAAGGTGGCCTCGACCATCAAGCAGGCGATTGTCGTGCCGGGCTCGGGCCTGGTGAAGGCTCAAGCGGAAGCGGAAGGGCTCGATAAAATTTTCCTGGAGGCGGGTTTTGAGTGGCGTGAGCCGGGGTGCTCGATGTGTCTGGCGATGAACCCTGACCGCCTTGAGTCGGGCGAGCATTGCGCTTCGACCTCCAACCGCAACTTCGAAGGACGTCAGGGCGCTGGTGGCCGCACCCATCTGGTGAGCCCGGCGATGGCCGCTGCCGCGGCGGTAAACGGTCGTTTCATCGACGTCCGCGAATTGATTTAAGGAGCGCAGCATGAAAGCTTTTACCCAGCATACCGGTCTTGTCGCGCCTCTGGACCGTGCCAACGTGGACACGGATCAGATCATTCCCAAGCAGTTTTTGAAATCCATCAAGCGCACGGGGTTCGGCCCGAATCTGTTTGATGAGTGGCGTTATCTGGACGTGGGCCAGCCGTATCAGGACAACACCAAGCGCCCGCTGAACAAAGATTTCGTGCTCAATGCCCAGCGCTACCAGGGGGCGAGCGTGTTGTTGGCGCGAGAAAACTTTGGCTGTGGCTCAAGCCGTGAGCACGCGCCCTGGGCGCTGGAAGAATATGGCTTTCGTAGCATCATTGCGCCGAGTTATGCCGACATTTTCTTCAATAACAGCTTCAAGAACGGCTTGTTGCCCATCATCCTGAGCGACGCCGAGGTTGACGAACTGTTTGCTCAGGTTGAAGCAACGCCGGGTTATCAACTCAAGATCGACCTTGAGGCGCAGACGGTGACCCGCCCGGACGGCAAGGTACTGAGTTTTGAAATCGATGCGTTCCGCAAGCACTGCCTGCTCAACGGCCTGGATGACATCGGTTTGACCTTGCAGGATGGCGATGCCATTGCTGCGTTTGAGAGCACGCATCGCGCCAGCCAGCCGTGGCTGTTTCGCGACTGACTCACTGTTTGAAGTCGCCGCCTTTGTCGGCGACTTCAGGCCCATGACCTGAAGGATGCTCCTATGACCCGCACCGCTCAGCACAGTCAAGTTGTACAGAAACAGTTCGGTGAGCAAGCGTCGGCCTACCTGAACAGCGCTGTTCACGCCCAGGGCGCCGAGTTTGCGCTGCTGCAGGCTGAGTTGACTGGCAAACCTGCGGCGCGGGTGCTGGACCTTGGTTGCGGGGCCGGACACGTCAGTTTTCATGTTGCGGCGCTGGTCGGGGAGGTGGTCGCTTACGACCTGTCGCAGCAGATGCTAGATGTGGTGAGCCGCGCTGCTCTTGAGCGCGATTTGCCGAATATCCGCACCGTGTGTGGTGCCGCTGAACGCTTGCCCTTTGCCGACGGCGAGTTCGATTACGTGCTGAGCCGTTATTCGGCCCATCACTGGAGCGACCTCGGTCAGGCCTTGCGAGAAGTGCGGCGGGTACTCAAACCCGGCGGTGTCGCTGCATTCATTGACGTGATGTCGCCGGGCAGCCCTCTGCTTGACACGTATTTGCAAACGGTTGAAGTGTTGCGCGACACCAGCCATGTGCGCGATTACGCTGCCGGCGAGTGGCTTGAGCAGATCAGCCAGGCGGGGCTGCACACGCGCAGTACGCAGCGTCAGCGTTTGCGATTAGAGTTCGGCTCCTGGATTGCCCGCATGCGCACGCCGGACACCCTCATGCATGCCATTAGCGTGTTGCAACAGTCCATGGGCGCCGAGGTGCGTGAGTATTTCGAAATTGAAAGCGACGGCTCGTTCAGTACCGATGTGCTGGTGCTGTGGTGTGAAAAGTAAACACGGCCACACGATAAAATTTTCCAGATGCGCCTGCGGGGGCATCGACAGACAAGAAAGAGGAACCCATGAGCAAGCAGATTCTGATTCTTCCAGGTGACGGCATTGGTCCAGAAATCATGGCTCAGGCGGTCAAGGTGCTGGAGTTGGCCAACGACAAGTTTCAGCTCGGCTTTGAGCTGACCCATGACGTGATCGGCGGCGCGGCCATTGACAAGCATGGTGTGCCGTTGGCCGATGAAACCCTGGACCGCGCCCGCGCGGCGGACGCTGTACTGTTGGGTGCGGTGGGTGGTCCGAAATGGGACACCATTGAGCGCGATATTCGTCCTGAGCGCGGGTTGCTGAAAATCCGTGCGCAATTGGGCCTGTTTGGCAACTTGCGTCCTGCGATCCTTTATCCGCAACTGGCAGACGCGTCGAGCCTCAAGCCGGAAATCGTTGCGGGCCTCGACATCCTGATCGTCCGTGAATTGACCGGTGGCATTTATTTTGGCGCGCCACGTGGCACCCGCGAACTTGAAAATGGCGAGCGTCAGGCTTACGACACGCTGCCCTACAGCGAAAGCGAAATTCGCCGTATTGCGCGAGTCGGTTTCGACATGGCCCGTGTGCGTGGCAAAAAACTGTGTTCGGTCGACAAGGCCAACGTACTGGCGTCCAGCCAGCTGTGGCGCGAAGTCGTTGAGCACGTGGCCAAGGATTACCCGGACGTCGAATTGAGCCACATGTACGTCGACAATGCCGCGATGCAACTGGTGCGCGCGCCCAAGCAGTTCGACGTGATCGTCACCGATAACCTGTTCGGCGACATCCTTTCCGACGAGGCATCGATGCTCACCGGTTCCATCGGCATGCTGCCTTCGGCCTCCCTGGATGCCAACAACAAGGGTATGTACGAGCCGTGCCACGGCTCTGCGCCGGACATCGCGGGGCAGGGCATTGCCAACCCGCTGGCCACGATTTTGTCCGTCTCGATGATGTTGCGTTACAGCTTCAATCAGCAGGCGGCGGCCGACGCCATCGAGCGGGCTGTAAGCCTGGTTCTGGATCAAGGTTTGCGTACGGGTGATATCTGGTCGGCGGGGTGTACCAAGGTCGGTACACAGGAAATGGGCGATGCAGTAGTCGCCGCGCTGCAGAATCTGTAATCTCTCGGGCCCGTTACTTCCTGTTGGTGGAAGTAACGACCCCACTTTTTGTTAAAGGTGTAGTTGCGATGAAACGTGTAGGTCTGGTCGGTTGGCGCGGTATGGTCGGTTCCGTGCTCATGCAGCGGATGCTGGAAGAGCAGGATTTCGATCTTATTGAGCCGGTGTTTTTCACCACCTCCAATGTCGGTGGACAAGGGCCGTCCGTGGGCAAGGATATTGCTCCGCTCAAGGATGCCTACAACATTGAAGAGTTGAAAACCCTCGATGTGATCCTGACCTGCCAGGGCGGCGACTACACCAATGAGGTGTTCCCGAAGCTGCGTGAGGCGGGCTGGCAAGGTTACTGGATCGATGCGGCATCGAGCCTGCGCATGCAGGATGACGCGGTGATTATTCTGGATCCGGTCAACCGCAAGGTGATTGACCAGCAGCTCGATGCAGGCACCAAAAACTACGTGGGCGGCAACTGCACCGTGAGCTTGATGCTGATGGGGCTTGGCGGTCTGTTCGAGGCCGGTCTGGTGGAATGGATGAGCGCCATGACCTATCAGGCGGCATCCGGTGCCGGCGCGCAGAACATGCGCGAGTTGATCAAGCAAATGGGTGCGACCCACGCCGCTGTCGCCGATGAACTGGCCAACCCGGCCAGCGCCATTCTCGATATCGATCGCAAAGTGGCGCAAGCCATGCGCAGCGATGCCTACCCGACCGAGAACTTTGGTGTGCCGCTGGCAGGCAGCCTGATCCCGTGGATCGACAAAGAACTGCCTAACGGCCAGAGCCGTGAAGAATGGAAGGCGCAAGCCGAAACCAACAAGATTCTGGGGCGTTTCAAAAACCCGATTCCGGTTGATGGCATTTGCGTGCGTATCGGCGCCATGCGCTGTCACAGCCAGGCGTTGACCATCAAGCTGAACAAAGATGTGCCGATTGCCGACATTGAGGGCCTGATCAGCCAGCACAACCCTTGGGTCAAGCTGGTGCCCAATCAGCGTGAGATCAGCATGCAAGAGCTGAGTCCGACAAAAGTCACCGGTACCCTGAACGTGCCGGTCGGCCGTCTGCGCAAACTCAACATGGGGTCGCAGTTCCTCGGCGCCTTCACCGTGGGTGACCAGTTGTTGTGGGGCGCGGCCGAACCGCTGCGTCGCATGCTGCGGATTTTGCTGGAGCGTTAATCCGCGCCGGTGACTCCAGACCCGCCCCTTGCAAGAGTGGCGGGTTTTTTATTGTGCCCAGGATGTGAACAGTCCATGCAGCGTGCTGTGCGTTGCCTGGCGGGGTTACGCCCGGTACAGTGCCGCTCCCACTGTTTCGCCTGAGGTAGATCCATGAACCAGTCCTTTGATATCGCCGTCGTCGGCGCCACCGGCACTGTCGGCGAAACCATTGTGCAAATTCTTGAAGAGCGGGATTTTCCTGTCGGTGAGCTGCATTTACTGGCCAGTCTGGAGTCCGCCGGAAGCTCGGTGCCCTACCGGGGCAAGAACGTGCGGGTGCGTGAAGTCGACGCGTTTGATTTCAGTAAGGTGCGCATGGTGTTTTTCGCGGCCGGGCCAGCGGTGACGTTAAGTTACGCCGCCAAAGCCAGTGCGGCGGGCTGTGCCGTGATCGACCTGTCAGGCGCCTTGCCGTCGGCCCAGGCGCCCCAGGTCGTACCAGAAGCCAATGCGCAGACGCTGGAGGATTTGCCCAAACCCGTACAAATCAGCAGCCCAAGCGCTTCCGCGACTGCGCTGGCGGTGGTGCTGGCCCCTTTGCGTGGGCTACTGGACATCCAGCGGGTGAGTGTCACTGCATGCCTGGCGGTCTCGGCCCAAGGCCGTGAAGCGGTGTCCGAGCTGGCACGTCAGACGGCTGAGCTGCTTAATTTGCGTCCTCTGGAATCAACCTTTTTTGACCGGCAAATGGCATTTAATTTGCTGGCGCAGGTCGGTAAACCTGATGCCCAGGGCCATGTGCCACTTGAAAGACGTCTGGTCAGTGAGCTGCGTGATGTGTTGGGCATGCCCGGGCTCAAGGTGTCGGTAACCTGTGTTCAGGCGCCGGTGTTTTTTGGCGACAGCTTCAGTGTTTCGGTGCAATTGGCAGGCCCTGCGGACCTGGACGCGGTTAATGCATTGCTCGATGCGGCCGATAGTATCGAACGGGTTGAGGCGGGCGACTATCCTACAGCTGTGGGGGATGCGGTCGGTCAGGACGTTGTGTATGTAGGCCGTGTGCGTCACGGAGTTGACGATACTTCTGAACTTAATTTGTGGTTGACGTCAGATAACGTACGAAAAGGCGCAGCCTTGAACGCCGTGCAGGTGGCCGAGTTGTTGATAAAAGGTCTGCTGTAAAAGATACTTGGCGTCAATTTGCAGCATGATTCTAGCCAGACGGCCAATCGTTGCAGTTCAGTTGCTGTCAGGGCTCGCAAGGCGTAATGGGAGAACCACCCCGGTAACGGTGTAATCCGGGTGAGGTCTTCAGGCAGCAGCTATACAGATCCCGTGGGACGGGGTCTGTACCAATAAGGAAGAGGCTATGGTTCAAGTTCGCAAATTAGTGTTAGCAATCGCCGCCGCTTCGGCGCTGTCATCAGGCATGGCACAGGCGCTTGGGCTCGGGGAGCTGACGCTGAAGTCGACGCAGAACCAGCCGCTGCTGGCTGAAATCGAGTTGCTGGATGTCAAGGATTTGACCGCTGCTGAAGTGGTCCCCAGCCTGGCACCCACTGAAGAATTTACTAAAGCGGGCGTACAACGCCCTGCCTTTCTGGATGATTTGCGCTTTACCCCGGTCATCAATCCGGAGGGCAAAAGCGTGTTGCGTGTGACGTCCAGTCAGCCGCTGTCAGAACCCTTCGTCAAATTTCTGGTGCAGGTCATGTGGCCCAACGGTCGCTTGCTGCGCGATTACAGCGTATTGCTTGACCCGGCCAAATTTTCGCCGCAAACAGCGGCGGCTGCCGCAGCCACCCCGACGGCTGCCCCTGCTGGCAGCCCGGCGCAATACACAACCAGTGCCCGTGACACCCTTTGGGAAATTGCCGCGAAGGCGCGCACGGAGGGATCCGTTCAGCAAACCATGCTGGCGATTCAGGCGCTCAATCCCGATGCGTTTATCAATGGCAACATCAATCGCTTGAAAACCGGTCAGGTACTGCGCTTGCCGGATGCGTCGCAAAGCACTCAATTGCCCCATGCCAAGGCAGTGGCTGAAGTCGCGTCGCAGAACGCTGACTGGCGCAACGGGCGTCGTACTGTGCCGCTGGCCCAGCAGCTGGATGCAACAGGCCGTAAAGCCCCGGCACTGGCAACCCCCAAAGAGGCCGCTGGCGATAACTTGAGCCTGGTCTCCGGGCAGGCGGCCAAAGGTGCAGGCAAGGGCGCGGCAGGTGATGTCAAGCAACTGAGCGACAAGCTGGCGATGACTCAGGAAGGGCTGGATGCCAGCCGCCGAGAGAATGCCGAGCTGAAAAGCCGGATGCAGGACCTGCAAAGCCAGCTGGACAAACTGCAGCGTTTGATTGAGCTGAAAAACGATCAGTTGGCCAAACTTCAGGCAGACACTGCGCCGGGCATTGATCCTGCTGCGGCGATACCGGCGCAATTGGCGGCTCAGGCAGCCGATGCCCCCGAAGCTGATATTCCACCGGCCACTGAGGGTACACCGGCCACTGCCGTTCCCCCGGCGCCGGTGGATGATGCCCAAACCCAGGAGCGCAGTATTCAGGACTTGCTTGCCAGTCCGCTGTTGCTGGGCCTGGTGGGTGGTGGGGCCGTGCTCCTGTTGTTACTGCTGATGTTGCTGCTGGCGCGTCGCCGCAAAGCGCAACAGGCCGCAGAAAAACACCTGCGCATGGCGCGTGCGCTTGAGGAAGAGTCGGATTTCACTGCTGATCTGGACATGCCGGAAAGCAGCTTTGAAGGCCTTGAAGTTCCGCCTCCAAGCGTCAAGCTGGCACCTGCACCTGCACCTGCACCTGCACCTGCACCTGCACCTGCACCTGCACCGGTTGTCGAATCCGCTGCTCCTGCGGTTGCGGCAGCCACTGTCGCAGCGGCAGCAGTTGTGGCTGCGGCAACACAGTCCAAGCCCGATAGCGATGTGCTGGACGAAGCTGAACACCTCATTACTCGCCGCCAGTTCAATGAGGCGCAAGAGCTGCTCACGTCTGCCATTGAGCAGGCGCCGCAGCGCAGCGATTTGCGTCTGAAACTGATGCAGGTTTACGGTGAACTGGGCGCGCGTGATGCGTTTGTTGCGCAGGAGCGTCAGTTGATCGCCAATGGCAAAAACCACGCTGAAGTCGAACAACTCAAAGCGCGCTATCCGGCCATGGCCGCTGTCGCGGCTGCGGGTATTGCCTCGGCCGCCCTCGCTCCCGAGCTGGATGCCCAATTCGTCAAGGACATGCTTCAGGAAGAGCCCGTTGAAGAGGCACCAGTTCCCGCTGAGCCTGTCAGCGAGGCATTCGATGAGGATTTCGACCTGAGTCTGGACGATCTGGAGGCTGCATCGCCATCGGTGGTTGCTCCGGGTGTGAGCTCGCAGGCTCAAGCTGCGACGCCTGCCGATGATGAATTGAGCTTTGAGGCGGTGCTGGCTCAGCAGGCTGAGGCCCAGGCCGCCCAGGAAGATCTTTCTGACTTCGATTTAGACCTGCCGGACGATGATCTCTCGGCCCCAACATTGGCCGATGAGGATCTGTTGGGTCTGGAAGGCGAGCTCAAGGGGTTGTCTGATGCCGAGCCGCCGTTGTTCGACATTAATGGCGTCGATGATCTGGACCTGCCTGCGGACTTCGATCTGTCGTTGGCTGATGAAGAAGTACCGGTCGCGCCTGACAGCTTTGCGGTGGAGCTGGATGAAGTCAATGCCGAGCTAGAGCGTCTGTCGCAGAGCCTGGAGCATCCGCCAATTGCCGAGCCGTTTGTCGATACAAGCAAATTTGCCGCAGACGATGCGGTCGAGCAGGATGAAGAGCCCGAGTTTGACTTCCTGTCCGGGACCGATGAAACTGCGACCAAACTTGATCTTGCGCAAGCGTATATCGATATGGGCGACGCGGAGGGCGCGCGCGACATCCTGACTGAAGTGCTGGGCGAAGGTAATCCCGAGCAGTTGGCCGAGGCCAATGAGATGTTGTCCCGTCTGGTGTGATCGCACGCGTGTAATGCCGACGGCAGCCAGGATGGCTGCCGTTGTCGTTTTTGCGAGGCGGGCGTCAGCGCGTTTAATCATCGGCGCGGCGTATTTGTTTCATGGCGTCTTGGCGCGTGCGCCTTATAATGCCCGCCTTTGCGTACATGAGCAGGCTGTAAGTCCTTGGCAAATTTAGATAACGCAGCCGCTGAAATGGCTGCCGAAGGTTTTTCCCGCATCGCGTTGGGTGTTGAATACAAAGGTTCGCGGTACAGCGGCTGGCAGCGTCAGGCCAACGGTGTGCTGACCGTTCAGGAGACCCTTGAAGACGCGCTGTCGAAAGTCGCCGCATCCCCGGTTTCATTGTTGTGCGCCGGGCGTACCGATGCCGGTGTGCATGCCTGCGGGCAAGTGGTGCACTTTGACACGCAGGCTGAGCGCTCGCTGAAGGCGTGGGTGATGGGGGCCAATATCAATTTGCCCCATGACATCAGTGTTAGTTGGGCCAAAGTCATGCCCGCGCATTTTCATGCAAGGTTCAAAGCCATTGCACGGCGCTATCGCTATGTCATTTATAACGATCAGATTCGCCCGGCACATTTGAACCAGGAAGTGACCTGGAACCATCGCCCACTGGATGTCGAGCGCATGGCCGAGGCGGCTCATTACTTGCTGGGGGTGCATGACTTCAGCGCTTTTCGCGCCGGTCAATGCCAGGCCAAATCACCGATCAAAGAAATGCATCACCTGCGCGTTACCCGTCATGGGCAGATGATCGTGCTGGATATCCGTGCCAGTGCGTTTCTGCACCACATGGTGCGCAATATCGCGGGGGTGCTGATGACCATTGGTGCCGGCGAGCGGCCGGTCGAGTGGATCAAGGAAGTGCTCGAAAGCCGTCAACGTCGCTTGGGCGGTGTCACGGCGCACCCGTATGGCTTGTATCTGGTGCAGGTGGAGTATCACGATGAGTTCCAGTTACCTGACAGGTATATCGGTCCGCATTTCCTGACCGGTTTTAGCGAACTGGCCGGCTGACGCCCGCTCACGCTTTTGTTACCATCCGCCACTTTCACGCATCAATCCAGAGGTGGAGCCGACATGTCAGCCGTTCGCAGCAAGATCTGCGGTATTACCTGCATAGATGATGCGCTGGCTGCTGTAGAGTCCGGCGCTGATGCGCTTGGCTTTGTCTTTTATGCCAAAAGTCCGCGCGCCGTCAGCGCTCAGCAAGCCCGCACCATTATTGCGGCACTGCCTCCTTTCGTGACCACGGTCGGTCTTTTTGTCAATGCCAGTGCGTGCGAGCTGAACGAAACCCTCGACGCTGTACCGCTGGATTTGCTGCAGTTTCACGGTGACGAAACCCCAGGGCAGTGCCAAGGCTTTCACCGTCCTTATATAAAAGCGCTTCGCGTAAAGGCGGGCGATGACATTGCGCAGGCGTGCGCGATGTATGGCAGCGCCAGCGGTATTTTGCTGGATGCCTACGTTGAAGGGGTGCCGGGGGGAACCGGCGAGGTCTTTGACTGGTCTTTGATACCTCGGGACTTGAGCAAGCCGATCATTCTGGCTGGCGGATTGAATGCCAATAATGTGGCAGACGCCATTCGTCAGGTTCGTCCTTATGCCGTGGACGTGAGTGGCGGTGTAGAAAAAAGCAAGGGCATCAAGGATCACAACAAGATACAGGCCTTCATGCAGGCGGTTCGTGGAACAAACTGACGCATGATGTGACGGTTGGCAGTCTGCCACCGTCCATCATTACCGCCGCAGTAAAGCGTGCGGGCCCGGTTGTTGGACGGGCAGAAATTAAAGTGGCAACCGCTCTGGTGCGTGTTGTCGGGAAGGCTGAGGGTTGCAAGGAGATGCCGGTTAGCCCTGTGCTGACCGCAGGTGAATGCAATCATCGCCACACACCTAATGAATTTAGCTCAAGGGCATACACGGGGCTTGAACCCGATGTTCAAGCCGCCCCGGTACTGGAGAAAAAAAGCATGAGCAACTGGTTGGTAGACAAACTGATTCCTTCGATCATGCGTTCCGAGGTCAAGAAGAGTTCGGTACCTGAAGGCCTGTGGCACAAATGCCCGTCCTGCGACGCAGTGCTTTATCGCCCTGAGCTGGAAAAGACCCTGGACGTTTGTCCGAAGTGCAACCACCACATGCGCATTGGCGCGCGTGCCCGCATTGACATTTTTCTGGATGCCGACGGCCGTGTTGAGCTGGGTGCCGACCTGGAGCCGGTTGACCGCCTGAAGTTCCGCGACAGCAAGAAGTACAAGGATCGTCTGGTCGGTGCGCAAAAGCAGACTGGCGAGAAAGACGCGTTGATTTCCATGAGCGGTACCCTGTTGGGCATGCCGGTCGTAGTGTCCGCCTTTGAATTCTCGTTTATGGGTGGCTCGATGGGTGCCATCGTTGGCGAGCGTTTTGTTCGTGCCGCCAACCATGCGCTGGAAAACCGCTGCCCCATGATCTGTTTCGCAGCTTCGGGGGGCGCGCGCATGCAGGAAGCCCTGATTTCCTTGATGCAAATGGCCAAGACTTCCGCGGTGCTGGCACGTCTGCGTGAAGAGGGCATCCCGTTCATCTCCGTATTGACGGATCCGGTCTACGGCGGTGTTTCGGCCAGTCTGGCGATGTTGGGCGATGTGATCGTTGCAGAGCCCAAAGCGTTGATCGGTTTTGCTGGTCCGCGTGTGATCGAGCAGACCGTACGTGAAAAACTCCCGGAAGGTTTCCAGCGCAGTGAATTCCTGCTGGAGCACGGCGCAATCGACCTGATCGTATCCCGTCAGGAACTGCGTCCGCGTCTGGGCAGCCTGCTGGCGCAGATGATGGGCCTGCCGACTCCGGTGTACGTGGCGCCTCCTGTTGAAGCCATTGTTGTACCGCCGGCCCCGGCAAACCTATGACCCGGCGCACCCTTGGCCAGTGGCTCGCCTACCTTGAGCAGTTGCATCCATCGGCCATCGACATGGGCCTGGAGCGCTCGCGTGAAGTAGCGGGCCGCATGGGGCTGGGCAAGCCTGCGCCTCGGGTGGTGACGGTCACTGGCACTAATGGCAAAGGTTCTACCTGTGCGTTTGTAGCATCGTTGCTGCAAGCGCAAGGCCTGAAAGTAGGGGTGTATAGCTCCCCACATTTGTTGCGTTACAACGAGCGCGTGCAAATCGATGGCGTTGAAGCAACAGACGAACAGTTGTGCGAAGCCTTTGCTGCGGTCGAAGCGGGCCGTGGCGAAATTTCCCTGACTTACTTTGAAGTCGGAACGCTGGCTGCTTTCTGGCTGTTTCAGCGGGCCGGGCTCGATGCAGTGATTCTGGAAGTCGGGCTGGGCGGTCGGCTTGATACCGTCAATCTGGTGGATGCCGATCTGGCGTTGGTCACCAGCATTGGTGTTGATCATGTGGAATACCTGGGCAATACCCGAGAGTCTGTCGCGTTCGAAAAGGCCGGCATTTTCCGTCCAGGCAAGCCAGCCTTGTGTGGTGACTTGAATCCGCCTCAGACGTTGCTCGATAAAGCCCGCGCGTTGGATTGCCCGCTCTTTATTCGTGGTCGTGACTTCGATCTGGCTACCACCGAACAGGTCTGGCATTGGCGGGGACTGAGCGCGGAAGGACGCGTTATCGAACTGCGCGATCTGCCCCTGCTTGACTTGCCTATGGAAAACGCGGCGCTGGCCGTGCAAGGCTACGCGCTCAGTGGCTTGCCTTGGCAGCCGGAATCCATTGCCCGGGCGCTGAAGGCTACCCGTGTGACCGGCCGACTTGATCGTCGCTCGTTCACGTGGCACGGTAAAACCTTGAGCCTGCTTCTGGATGTAGGCCATAACCCGCATGCTGCGCAGTATCTGGTTCAGCGCCTGGCACAGCGCCCGGTTGCAGGCAAACGCCTGGCTGTCTTTGGTTTGCTGGCAGATAAGGATCTGGACGGGGTAGTGGCACAGTTTACGGTGCCGGTCGAGCATTGGGCTGTTGCACCGCTAGACACCCCGCGTACTCGTCCTGCTGCTGAAGTGGGTGCTGTTCTGCAACGTCAGGGCGCATCTGTTTCGGAGCACGGCAGTGTGATGGCGGCGCTGGAAGCCCAGTGCGAGCGGGCCACGGCCGCTGATGAAATTCTGTTGTTCGGGTCATTCTATTGTGTCGCCGAAGCCCTTGAATGGCTGGAGCGGCGCGCCACGGAGGAGGCTGCAAATGGCTTTGCTGGATAAGGCGTACAAGCAGCGCATGGTTGGCGCGCTGGTGCTGGTGGCATTGGCGGTGATTTTCTTGCCGATGCTGTTTTCGCGTCAGGATGAGCAGCGTCAGATTCAGGTCGATGCCCCCACGGCGCCTCAAGTACCCGTGCTGCCGCGCGTTCAGGTTGAGCCGGTTGCCGTGCCCGAGCCGCAAGTCATTCCCGAAGAGCCTGCCCCGGTCGAGCAGGCTGTGGTTGCTGCGCCCGAGCCTGAAGCTGTTGTCGCGCCGCCGGTGGTTTCCAAGCCTGCCGTTGCACCTAAACCGCCTGCCATTACGCCTGCACAAACAGTTGCGCAGGCGCCGGCCAAGCTCGATACCACGCAAAAACGTGTCGATGACAATGGTTTGCCGATCAGTTGGTCAGTGCAATTGGTCAGTCTGTCCAATCGTGCAAGTGCCGATAACCTGCAAAAAACCCTTCGTAATCAAGGTTATAACGCTTATGTTCGTACCTCTGGCGGGATGAATCGTGTTTTTGTAGGGCCTTTGCTGGAGCGTGCGGAAGCTGACCGTCTGCGCGATTTGTTGGGCAAACAGCAAAATCTCAAGGGTTTTGTGGTTCGCTTTCAGCCTGAACGTGGCTGAGACTGAAAAAAGGTTCAATCTGATACGCAATGCGCGTTTAAATCGCCTTACCTGTGAGGCGGTGCTCTGCTAAAATGCGCCGCCTTATCTGTCTGTAGGCTGCACCGTGCCATTTACCTGGGTTGACTGGGCAATCGTTGCAACGATTGCCATTTCTGCACTGATCAGTTTGAAGCGTGGCTTCGTCAAAGAGGCATTGTCGCTGTGCACCTGGATCATTGCTGGTGTCGTCGCCTGGATGTTCGGTGGTTCCCTGTCGGAATATCTCTCTGCCTACATCGAAACACCTTCCGCCCGTGTCATCGCCGGGTGCACCATCATGTTTGTCGCCACCTTGCTGGTCGGCGCAATGATCAATTTCCTTATCGGCGAACTGATTCGCGTCACCGGGTTGTCCGGGACCGATCGATTCCTTGGCATGGCCTTCGGCGCCGCGCGTGGCGCGTTGCTGGTGGTCGTGGCAGTCGGGCTATTAAGTCTGGGGCCGGTACAGCAGGACTCGTGGTGGCAAGAGTCTCGGCTTTTGCCACAATTTCTATTGGTTGCCGACTGGTCGAAAAATCTCATTTTGGGGTTGAGCAGTCAGTGGCTCGCCAGCGGTATCAGCGTACCCGCTGATATTCCGTTCAAGGAACATCTCTTGCCGGCTACCCAGCCCAAGTGAGCGGTGTTCAGTTCAGATCCATAAAGTAGGGGTTGCGTCGCATGTGTGGCATCGTCGGTATCGTCGGTAAGTCGAACGTCAATCAGGCGCTGTATGACGCGCTAACCGTCCTCCAGCACCGCGGCCAGGATGCTGCCGGTATTGTAACCAGCCATAACGGCCGGTTATTTCTGCGCAAGGATAACGGGCTGGTACGTGATGTGTTTCATCAGCGTCACATGCAGCGTCTGGTCGGGAACGTAGGCATTGGCCACGTTCGCTACCCGACTGCTGGTAGCTCGACTTCAGCTGAAGCTCAGCCGTTTTACGTGAACTCGCCTTATGGCATCACCCTGGCGCATAACGGCAACCTGACCAACGTTGAACAACTGGCCAAGGAGATTTACGAATCTGATTTGCGCCACGTCAACACCAACTCCGATTCGGAAGTACTGCTGAACGTGTTCGCGCACGAGCTGGCCCAGCGCGGCAAGCTGCAGCCGACCGAAGAAGACGTGTTTGCTGCCGTCACAGACGTGCACAACCGTTGCCGTGGTGGTTATGCAGTGGTTGCGATGCTGACCGGCTACGGCATCGTCGGCTTCCGCGACCCTAATGGCATTCGCCCGATCGTATTCGGTCAGCGTCACACTGACGAAGGCGTTGAATACATGATCGCCTCTGAAAGCGTTTCGCTGGATGTACTGGGCTTCACCCTGATTCGCGACCTGGCGCCCGGCGAAGCGGTTTACATCACAGAAGATGGCAAGCTGCACACCCGCCAATGCGCGGCCAACCCGCAATTGACGCCGTGTATCTTTGAACACGTTTACCTGGCGCGTCCGGATTCCATCATCGACGGCGTTTCGGTGTACAAAGCCCGTCTGCGCATGGGTGAAAAGCTGGCCGACAAGATCTTGCGCGAGCGTCCTGAGCACGACATTGACGTGGTTATCCCGATCCCGGACACCAGCCGAACGGCGGCTCTGGAGTTGGCCAACCACTTGGGCGTCAAATTTCGCGAAGGCTTCGTCAAAAACCGCTACATCGGCCGTACCTTCATCATGCCGGGCCAGGCTGCACGCAAAAAATCCGTGCGCCAGAAGCTCAATGCCATCGAGCTTGAGTTCCGTGGCAAGAACGTGATGCTGGTTGATGACTCGATCGTGCGCGGGACGACCTGCAAGCAGATCATTCAAATGGCGCGCGAAGCGGGCGCCAAGAACGTTTATTTCTGCTCGGCCGCACCGGCAGTACGCTACCCGAACGTGTATGGCATCGACATGCCGAGCGCTCACGAACTGATCGCGCACAATCGCACCACCCAGGATGTCGCTGATCTGATCGGCGCAGACTGGCTGATCTATCAGGACTTGCCAGACCTGATCGATGCCGTGGGCGGTGGCAAGATCAAAATCGAGAAATTCGATTGCGCTGTGTTCGATGGCAAGTACGTGACGGGTGACATCGATGATAACTACCTGGACCGCATCGAGCGTGCGCGCAATGATGCCTCCAAGGTGATTGCGCAGGGGGTGGGTGCCACCATCGGCATCTACAACAACTAGCGCTTTACCGAACCGGCCCCCAAGGGCCGGTTTGCATTTTTCCGATACGCACAGTAGCCAATACAAAGCAGTCTTTACAGCAAGGAGTGGGCAGCATGAGTCAGGATTGGGATGCCGGTCGGCTGGACAGCGACCTCGAGGGCGTAGCGTTCGACACCTTGGCCGTACGTGCTGGTCAGCACCGTACGCCTGAGGGCGAGCACGGTGACGCCATGTTCCTGACCTCGAGCTACGTGTTCCGCACCGCAGCCGATGCGGCTGCGCGGTTCTCGGGCGAGGCAGCCGGCAACGTCTATTCGCGTTACACCAACCCCACGGTGCGCGCCTTTGAAGAGCGCATCGCTGCACTCGAAGGTGCCGAGCAGGCCGTTGCCACGGCCACTGGCATGGCGGCGATCCTGTCAGTGGTCATGAGCCTGTGCAGCGCAGGCGACCATATTCTGGTCTCGCGCAGCGTATTCGGGTCGACCATCAGCCTGTTCGAAAAGTATTTCAAGCGTTTTGGCGTGCAAGTCGACTACGTGCCTCTGGCCGAGGTGTCGGGCTGGGATGCCGCTATCAAACCGAACACTAAATTGCTGTTTGTCGAATCCCCCTCCAACCCGCTGGCCGAGCTGGTTGACATCGCCGCGCTCGCCGAAGTGGCCCATGCCAAGGGTGCGATGCTGGTGGTGGACAACTGTTTCTGCACGCCAGCGTTGCAGCAGCCGCTCAAATTGGGGGCCGACATCGTAGTGCATTCGGCCACCAAGTTTATTGACGGGCAGGGCCGCTGCATGGGCGGGGTGGTTGCCGGTCGCCGCGAACAGATGAAAGAAGTGGTGGGTTTCCTGCGCACAGCGGGGCCGACATTAAGCCCGTTCAATGCCTGGATCTTCCTCAAGGGGTTGGAAACACTCAACCTGCGCATGCGTGCCCACTGCGCCAGCGCATTGGCCCTGGCCGAGTGGCTGGAGCAGCAGGACGGCATCGAGCACGTGCATTACGCCGGTCTCAAGAGCCATCCGCAGCATGCTCTGGCCCAGCGTCAGCAGCGCGGTTTTGGTGCTGTGGTCAGCTTTGAGGTCCGTGGAGGCAAGGAGGGTGCCTGGCGCTTTATCGACGCGACCCGCCTGATTTCCATTACCGCCAACCTGGGTGACAGCAAAACCACCATCACACATCCCGCCACCACGTCCCACGGTCGTCTGGCACCCCAGGAGCGTGAAGCGGCCGGTATCCGCGACAGCCTGATCCGGATCGCGGTGGGCCTGGAGGATGTCGCTGATCTGCAGGCGGATCTGGCACGAGGTCTTGCGGCACTGTGACGGACCTGATTCTCGAAACATCGGCTAGCGCAAACGGACGTGTGGCACTGGTTACCGGTGCTGCGCGGGGCATTGGCCTTGGGATTGCCGCCTGGCTGGTCAGCGAAGGCTGGCAGGTGGTGCTCACGGACATTGACCGCACGCGTGGCTCCAGAGTGGCCAAGGTGCTGGGCGAAAACGCCTGGTTTGTGGCGATGGACGTGGCACAGGAGTCGGATGTTATTCAGTGCGTGGCGCAGGTATTGGGGCAGTTCGGGCGTCTGGATGCGTTGGTGTGCAACGCCGCCATCGCTGATCCGCACAACATGACCCTTGAAAGCCTCGACCTTGAACACTGGAACCGCGTACTGGCGGTCAACCTGACCGGGCCGATGCTGCTGGCCAAGCATTGCGCACCGTATCTGCGGGCGCACTGCGGCGCTATCGTCAATCTGGCCTCCACGCGTGCCCGCCAGTCCGAACCGGATACCGAGGCGTATGTCGCGAGTAAAGGTGGCTTGCTGGCGTTGACACATGCCTTGGCCATTAGCCTTGGGCCAGAGATCCGGGTCAATGCAGTGAGTCCGGGCTGGATCGATGCACGGGATCCTTCAGTGCGCCGTGCCGAGCCGCTGGCCGATAACGATCATTCGCAGCATCCCGCTGGCAGGGTTGGTACGGTGGAAGACGTGGCCTCGATGGTGGCCTGGCTGTTGTCGCGCAATGCCGGGTTCGTAACGGGGCAGGAGTTTGTGGTCGATGGCGGCATGAGTAAAAAAATGGTGTACGACGCGTGAACACCTTCTGGTTTAAAAGGATTCGATAAGTGCTAGGGCAATAGTCAGGGATTATCGATTTTTGCTTTTTTAAAAAAAAGTTCAATCTTGTCCTTGACTTAGCTTCGATAGGTGCGTAAATTTCGCGGCCTCAACGAAGCAAAGGGTGATTAGCTCAGCTGGGAGAGCATCTGCCTTACAAGCAGAGGGTCGGCGGTTCGATCCCGTCATCACCCACCACTTCTTGAGTTTCTCGAAAGAGAAAAGGCGTTCTGAAAAGGACACCAACCGACGCGCAGCGGTAGTTCAGTCGGTTAGAATACCGGCCTGTCACGCCGGGGGTCGCGGGTTCGAGTCCCGTCCGCTGCGCCATATTTGTACAAGTCAGGCCAGCCTGACTTGCGATTGAAAAGCACCGAAGCTGTTCAATCAACGATTTCAAAGTTTCAAACGGACGCAAGTCCGAGCGATACGCAGCGGTAGTTCAGTCGGTTAGAATACCGGCCTGTCACGCCGGGGGTCGCGGGTTCGAGTCCCGTCCGCTGCGCCATATCTGCTTCTGAGCCCTTGAACTCTCAGAAGCTACAAAGAAAGCGACCTCAGGGTCGCTTTTTTTGTGCCTGAATTTTACCTCTCTGTCAGTTTTGCCTCGCGACCGTCTTCTCACGCAAATGGCATCCCTGTGTGCGTTGGCACGCTCCTTTTTTGGAATATTAACTATTCGTTTGGATTGTAAGGCTCTAGCTCGATACTCTCCTGATTGCGTCATTTTTCCAGCGCGTGCGATTTGAAATCCTAAGTCAGGCGAAAGTCGTCAAAAAAACGACGCTTATTCCCGATGGCGATAAAAAATCAAATTGGACTGCTCAATATTGGATCCATAGGATTGCCCGCAATTGGTGCGCAGTGCTGTCTCCGATTAATGAGTAACGGGTCGTAAAACGTTGTCGCTGATGCATGACGAACCAAACGTTAATGCCCCTGACTCGATCAACTGGCGTGCTCCTCATCATCATGTTTGAGAGTACCGAAGCGGCCGCACTGCAATAACTGCCCTGGATTCGGTCATTAAGGTCAAACGTCATTTATGGAGCACAAGTTTCGCAGGAGGCGTGCGTGTACCGTCGCTTTGCGCCTGTTCGCAGCGTTTTCACTGTACCTCTCCGGCACCGCCAGTCATGCGGCTGAACCTGCGCCTCGCAGTGTGGCGTTTTGGTACGCAGACAATCCCCCCTTGCAAGAGCTGGCACAGTTTGAGTGGGCGGTTGTTGAGTCCGGCCACCTGTCCACTGCAGACGTTGCCCGAATTCGTCAATTAGGCAGTCAGCCGTTTGCGTATTTGTCCGTGGGCGAGTTTGATGGCGATCGCAATACACTGATTGAGTCAGGGCTGGATAAAGGCGCCAGTTCTAAACGTAACAAGGCTTGGAACAGCCAGGTGATGGACCTGGCGTCACCGCAATGGCGCAATCATCTGTTCAAACGCGCGCATGAACTGCAGGCGCAGGGTTACGCCGGGCTGTTTCTCGACACGCTGGACAGCTTTCAACTGCTGCCGGAATCGGCATGGCCCGGTCAGCAAACAGCACTGGCCAGTTTTCTGCGCGAACTGCACACCCGCGAACCGCAGCTGAAGCTGTTCTTCAACCGCGGTTTTGAAGTGTTGCCTGAGCTGGACGGTGTGGCCGCCGCCGTGGCAGTCGAGTCGATTCACGCAGGGTGGGACGCCGGTGCCAAACGCTATCGGCCTGTCTCACAAGCCGACCGTGAGTGGCTGGAGACTCGTCTCAAACCTCTGCGGGACAAAGGCATGCCGCTGGTAGCCATTGATTACCTGCCGCCTAGCCAACGAGAACAGGCGCGCAAACTGGCCCGTCAATTACGCGATGAAGGCTTTATCCCGTTCGTGACCACCCCGGACCTCGATTACCTGGGTGTCAGTACCCTTGAAGTCCAGCCGCGCCGGATCGCCATGTTGTATGACCCGCGTGAAGGGGACCTTACGGTTAACGCCGGGCATGTGATGCTCGGTGGCTTGCTCGAGTACCTGGGCTACCGGATTGACTATTTCCCGGTCGATCAACCGCTCCCTGCCCATCGGCTCAAGGGCGTGTATGCCGGTGTGGTGAGCTGGATGAACACGGGCCCGCCGCAAGATGCACAGCATTTCAATGCTTGGATCAACCAACGCCTGGATGAAGACGTGCCACTGGTGTTCCTGGCCGGCATGCCGATTGAGAACGCCGTCCTCCTTAAACGCCTCGGTTTGCACCCGTCAGTGCAGAGTGCTCCGACGTCACTCACGTTGCTGTCGCAAGACGCGTCGTTGATCGGCGGTTTCGAAGCGCCATTAATGCTGCGCACCCGCGAACTGACGCCCCTGTCGATATTGCCGGGCGGCCCGAAACCCGGTCTGTTGCTGGCCGATGAGAAGGGCAATGAATTTGCGCCGGTTGCCATTGGCCAGTGGGGCGGCATGGCAATGGCGCCGTATTTGGTGGAATCCAATGGCGAAGCCAGCCGCTGGATCATTGATCCGTTCGTGTTTATTCAACGTGCGTTGCGCCTTCCCCTGCAACCGCATCCTGACACCACCACGGAAAACGGCCGACGCATTGCGACCGTGCACATCGACGGTGACGGTTTTCCGTCCCGCGCAGAGATCCGTGGCACGCCCTACGCAGGGCAGTCTGTGCTGGACCTGTTTATCAAGCCTTATCCGTTCCTGACGTCGGTGTCGATCATTGAAGGGGAAATCTCCCCTCGCGGCATGTTCCCGTTTTTGGCCAAAGAACTGGAACCGATTGCACGCACCTTGTTTGCCAACCCCAAAGTCGAGGTGGCCACCCATACCTTCAGCCACCCATTCTTCATGCAGCCGGAAAAAGCCATGAAAGAAGAGGGCTTCCATCCCGAATATGGCCTGAACATGAAAATTGCGGGGTACAACAAGATCGACTTTCGTCGCGAAGTGTTTGGTTCACGGGACTACATCAACAACAACCTGACCACCCCGCAGAAGCCGGTAAAGATGATTTTCTGGCCCGGCGATGCGTTACCGGACGAAGCCACCCTCCAGTACGCCTATGAAGCCGGCCTGCAAAATGTGAACGGCGGCACCACCATCATCACCCACGCCAACCCGTCACTGACCGGGCTCTCGCCGCTATTGCGACCCACCGCGGGCGGCTTGCAGATCTATGCCCCGATCATTAACGAAAACATGTACACCAACCTGTGGAAGGGGCCGTTCTACGGCTTTCGCGATGTTATCGACACCTTTGAGCTGACTGACAACCCGCGCCGTTTGCGGGGCTTGCACCTGTATTACCACTTCTATTCCGGCACCAAGCAGGCATCGATCAAGGTCATGGATGATATCTACGCCTTCATGATCAAGCAGCAGCCGATCTCATTGTGGATGAGTGACTACCTGCCACGGGTGCGCGGCCTGTATGAATCCAGCCTGGCGCGTACCGCCGACGGTGACTGGCAAGTACTCGGGATGAACGCTTTGCGCACCTTGCGTATTGACCCGCAGATGGGCTGGCCTGACTTGACTCGCTCTACAGGTGTTGCCGGGGTGCGCGACCTGCCGCAAGGCCGGTATGTCCATTTGAGCAGCGATCGCGCGTTGCTCGCCCTGCGCCCGGATCGCGACCCACGGCCGGCATTGGAGGAGGCCAACGTGCCGCTCCAGGGCTGGCGGTTTGAGAATGACGGTCGCGTCACCTTTGCAATGGCCGGGGAGTTTGAGGTGCAGTTTTCAGTACGGGCCGCTGGGCCGTGCCATGTTGAAATCAACGGGCAGCGCTATTCCCCGCGTGCGGAAAATGGCCTGTGGTTCTTTAAATTGCCAATGAAGCAGGTGAGTGATGCCCAACTCCTCTGCCAATAAGAAAACCCGGCTGCTCAATCCGTGGGCGCTGGGTGTGGTGGCCGTGGCGGTCGGCGGACTGCTGTGGCTGACCTTTGAACAAGAAAGCGTCTTCCTCCCGGATGACCGTCAGCCAGATGCAGTCTCGGCCAACTATGCGGAACTGCTGCTCACCGCGCACCCGCAAGACGATGCGTTGCGCATCAAGCTGCTGGACCTGCTGATTACCCTGGGCGAGTACTCCAGGGCCCGCAAACATTTGAGTCAATGGCCGCAGCCCAACGCCACGGTCGCCCGCTTGTACGGGTTGCAGCTCGATCAATTGGCGTTGCCCAAGGATGCCGATGCCAGTGCCCGCACAGTGCTGGTCGAACGCCTCAGCACACTGGATCGCGCTCAGTTGCCGATTGCTGCACTGGAACGTATGGCGCAGTTGCTGTTAGTGCTGCAAGCACCGGGCCTGGCGGGGCAATGTTATGCCGAGCTGGCCGAGCGTGACCCGGCCCGGCGCCTGACGTGGTTAAGCAGTGCCGCGCAATGGTCGATGGCAGGTGGACAGCCGGGCCGTGCCGCTGACGTGTACCTGCAACTGGAAGCGTCCAGCAGCACGCCCGAGCAGCACAAACATTACCTGCGGCAAGCATTCGATGCCTTGATTGCCGCAGATCGAGGGGCTGAAGCGGCGGCGTTGTTAAGCCGGCAAGTGGCGCTCCTCAATGACCCTGACAGCGACCCGCATTGGTTGGAGCAAGGTGTTGAAACCGCGATCGCCCATGACCAGTTGCACCAAGCCGAAGTGTTGTTACAGCAGTGGCGGACCTTGCAACCCGGCAACCTTGAGGCTTTACGCAAGGAGTTCCGATTGCGGCTGGCGTTTGGCGATCAGGACGGCGCCTGGACCGTGGGTCAGGAACTGTTGCAGATCGAAGCGGGCGATGCTGCCTTTCTTGAACAAATGGCCCGACTGGGCGAGTGGAAGGGCGATAACTATCAGGCGCTGGATTACTGGATGGCCTACCTCAAGCTGCAGGATGACCCGGCGGCGTATGAGCATGCCTGGCGCTTGTCGATTCAGTTGTTTGATTTCGATCATGGCATCCCGTTGCTCACCAGCCTCCTGGAGACACGCAGCCTGACCGGGCCCGAGCTGGATGCGCTGGTGTTTGCCCACGAACAGCGTGGCACGCCGCAACTGGCCGAAGCCGTGCTGCGCGCCAGCTTGAAAAAATACCCTGAACAGCGTCTGGCCTGGGTGCGTCTGAGCCAGAACCTGGAAAACACCGAGCAATACCCGGCCAAGACCGTGGTCATGCAGGCAATGGCGCAACATTTTCCGCTCACCGTCACCGAGCGTGTGGACTGGGCCGGGTCGCACCTGAGGTTTTTTGATACCCAAGGGGCGTGGAACGTACTGGACATTGATAACCGGGACATTCAAGACCCCGATTATTGGGAGCTGCGGGCGGCACTGGCGTGGGAACTGGAGCGTGACGATGACTTGCAGCCGGCACTTGAACGGTTACTGGCGATCAAGGGTTCGTTGAATTACGGCGAAGAGGAGCAATTGGCCAACCTGTACCGCAAGCGTGCGCCGCAAAAGGCATTGGCGCTGATGATTGCGAGCTGGAACAAAACCCATAACCCGCAGCGTCTGGTCGTGGCCTTGCAAGTGGCGCAGGAACTGCAGGACTGGGCTCAAGTCAGTGTTTTGCTCGACAGTGCGCAGGCATGGCAGCAGGCCAACGAACAGGAGCAAGTACTGGCGGCCCGCGCTGCTTTGGCCGTGCATGAGCACCGCTTCGTCGATGCCGAGCGTCTGCTCAAGCAGGGCTTGGCGCGTTACGACGATGACAACCTGTTTCGCGAGCGCTTGCTGTGGTTGTACATCGATCAGGGGCGTACGGCAGAGATCGGCCCGTTGTTGCAAAAATGGCGGGCGCGGGCGCGTAACGACAACCTGCTGTGGCTGCCGTTCGCCAGTGCCAGCCAGATGGTTGGGCGCACCAGTGAGTCGTTGGCCTGGTATCGCCTGTACCTCAAGGCCAATCCCCAAGACTGGCTGGTGCAGGCGGGCTATGCCGATGCGCTGGAAGCGGCCGGTTCGTTGGCAGCGGCGCAACGCTTGCGCCTGCAGTTGACCCGCACCGTGGACCTGCAACCGGGGATTGAATCCTCTCAACGGTATGCCATGTGGCTGCGACTGCTGGCCAGCAGTTATTCGGCGCGTCTGGCGCAGAACAAGGCATTGCAATGGCAGGACGGCTCGCCCGCCATGTTGCAACTGTGGTTCGAACGCCTGCTGGCGCGGCTGGACGAAACCAATCAATCGGCCCAGAAAAACGACTGGCTGGCCTGGGCGCGCAGTCAGGGCCTAAAAGTCGACCGCTTTGAACTGATCCAGCAAGCGCTGCGTGACCGCAATCGCGACATGCTCAAGCAACTGCTGGCCAGCGGCGAACTGGACCCGGCGCAACAGGTCGAGGCCCTCAGTCAACTGGGGCATGACGGTCACGCCCTGAGCGTGGGCTTGTCGGCACTGGGAGACGAACAGTCCGCCATGATTCGCGAGCAATTGCGGCGTCAGGCGGTGGAGATCCTTGACCGCACGCCGCAAGGCATTCAGTTGCGCTGGGAGGGCAAGGATTTTGGTGGGCTGGATATTTCTGGCCCGCAACTGACGCTCGCCCGTCACCTCAATGACGACTGGTACGCCAGCCTGGTGCTGGGACAAGGCCGCTATGACAGCGATCAACTGCGTGATGGCCAATTGGGTCAGGAGCGCAATGCGTTGCTCACGTTGCGCCGCCAATTGAGTGACGGCAGCTACAGCCTGGTTGCCGACATCAGCACCCGCCAGGATCACGACCGCAACGGCTTTGGCCTGAGCCGGGCGTGGCAGTTGAGTGCAACCGATGAAATTGAAACCGGTCTCGACTGGCATCGCCAGAGCGACGAAACCGGCCTGATGCGCGCTTTTGGCCAGCACGACGGGGTGTGGGTCAAGGGGCAGCATGGTTTCTCGGCGCGTGACCAGTTGAGTTGGGCACTGACGCATAACCGCTTTTCGACCCGTGCAGGCGATGCATTGGGTTCCGGTCAGGAGGCCAAGCTGGAGCTGGCCCATACCCTGGAGTTCGAAGGCCCCAACTGGGTGGTGCGGGCCGGTGCCGACTATCAGCGCAATAGCCTTAAAAGCGCTGAGCTGAATGACCTCACTGCCTTCCTCAAACCGATTTACGAGCTAGAGCCCATCGAAGATGACGAGGGGCGTGTGACGGGTGCACGTGCCGTGGACGTTACGTCGCCGCTCACTGCCCGCGATTTGCTGCAAGCGCGTTATGGCCAAGTGTACGTCGGCAGTTCATGGCGGCGCGGCATGCCCGGCGCCTTGAACCGTACCAAGGCGCAATACACCTGGCTGGTGGACGTCACGGCAGGCTGGCAGTGGGTCGACAAGACCTTCAACTGGGGCGTGGACACAGGCTTGGGCATGGAGGTGCTAGGGGATGACGAACTGGCGTTCACGTTCGGTTACCAGTCTTCGCCTCAGGGCGGCGCGGGCGCCGGTGGCACGCTCGGCGTGAGCTATGGCCTGCGGTTTGGGCGCTGATCAATCAATGACTATGTGGAGAAACACGATGCAAACAATCCGAAACCTGACGCTGGCCATGGGCGTGTTGCTCATCGCCGGGTGCAGCAGCTTCACCGGTAAAAGCAGCCCGACCTTGTCTCGCAGTGCCCAATGGGGCGTGGTGCCACTGGTCAACTATTCGCAAACCCCGCAGGCGGGTGAGCGTAGCGAGCAGATCTTGCTCAGTGTGTTGAGCAACAAAGGCTTGCAACCCCAGATGTACCCGGTGGCAGAGCAGGGTGAGCAGGCCCTGCTGGACGACAACGAGCGCTTGAACGGCGCCATGGAATGGGCGCGCCAGCAGAAGCTCGATTACGTGGTAGCCGGCAGCGTCGAAGAGTGGCAGTACAAAAACGGTCTGGATGGCGAACCGGCGGTCGGGATCAGCCTGCGGGTCATCGAGCCGGCCACCGGCCGGGTGTTGTGGAGCGAAAGCGGTGCGCGTGCCGGTTGGTCCCGTGAAAGCCTGGCCGGTTCCGCACAGAAAGTGCTGCACAAACTGGTCGGCGGCCTTCGGATTGAGTAACTGAGATGAACTCCCCCCATATGGATTTCAGCCTGGCGCCCCGAGCCCAGGGCCTCGGCTCCTGGCTCGAAACGCTGGTAATCACTGCACTTGCGCTCGGCCTTGGGCTGTGGCTGACCCCTGACGATCCGCTGCAAGTGCGTGGCGAATTTCCGTGGCCGCTGCTGGCGCCGCTGCTGATCAGTGTGCGTTACGGGTTTGTGCGTGGGCTCAGCAGTGCGTGCCTGATCGTGATGGCGTTTTTCGTCCTGCGCCAACAGGGTTGGCCGTTGTACGCCGAGATTTCGCCTTCATTCATCGTCGGGGTTCTGGTCTGCACCATGGTGGTGGGCGAAGTGCGCGACTTGTGGGACCGGCGTTTGCAGCGTTTGCAGATGGCCAACAATTATCGCCAGTACCGCCTCGACGAGTTCACCCGGCACCATCAAGTGTTGCGGGTTTCCCACGACCGGCTGGAGCAACGGGTTGCGGGCAGCGATCAAAGCCTGCGCAGCTCATTGCTGGGCTTGCGTGAACGGCTGCGTACACTGCAAGGCACCCCGCAACCCTTGGCGGCTCTGGCTGAGCCGATAGTGGCGATCCTTGGCCAGTACGGTTCGTTGCGGGTGGCGGGTCTGTATCCGGTGGATGACCAGCGCCTGGTTCACGATGAACCCTTGGCAACCCTCGGTGTGATGGGTGCGCTGGCGGTGCACGACCCGCTGATCACCTTATGCCTTGAGCGCAACGAATTGGTCAGTGTGCGCAGCAACCTGACGGATAACGGGGAGCAGAGTGACTTTTCGTCGCTGCAGGTGTGCGTGCCGCTGATGGACACTGACGGGCGCTTGCTGGCGATTCTGGCTGTGCGGCAGATGCCGTTCTTCGCCTTTCAAGAGCGTACGCTGAGCTTGCTGGCGTTGTTGGCCGGGCATATCGCTGACCTGCTGAACAGTGACAGCCATAGCCTGCAACTGCCGGATGCCGACGCACAGCATTTTGCCCAGCAACTCAAGCGTTCCTTGATTGATGTACAGCAGCACGACTTGTCAGCGTGCCTGTTCTTCTTCGAACTGACCGAACCCGAGCCGCAATTGCTCAGCTTGTTTGAACGCAGCCAGCGTGGGCTCGACCTGCAACTGAATGTGCGTAACCAACGCGACCATCAAGGGCTGCTGGTGCTGTTACCGCTGACCAGTGCCGAGGGTGCCGAAGGTTACCTGACGCGTCTGAACACGCTGGTTCACGAACATTTCGGCCAGCAACACACCCTGCAAAGCCTTGGTGTGCGCGTATTCCCGTATACCCTGGAGCCCGCTTCCGAGCGCGGTGGCTTGCGTAACTTCCTGTTCAACGAGTGTGGCCTGAATGATCAGCAAGTGGCTATTTAGCCTTGGGGTAGTGCTGGAGGCGAGCAGTTGGTCCAGCCTCTGGGTCGAGCTGCCGCCGGGGCAGGCGTTCCTGCTTTATGTGACCGCCCATGGGATTGCCAGTGGCATGCTGTGCGCCGGTGTATGGATGTTGTTGCCTGCGCGTTATCGCCAGCCCATGCCCTGGAGCCCGCTGTTTCTGTTCTCTCTGGTGTTTTTTATCCCGGTGATCGGCGCCTTGGGCGTTGCCTGCGTGATCTTCCCGGCACTGTATTGGCCGCGCCCTCGCGAACCAGAAGCCTGGCAGTCACTGGGCATTCCGAAGTTGCCGTTTCGCTCGCAGCCGCTGCATTCACCGATTTTTCGCGACGGTGGTTTGCAGGATGTACTGCGTCACGCACCCGACCCGGATCTACGCCTTTCGGCGTTGCTGAGCACACGACGGATGCCGGGCAGGGACGCGATCCCGATTCTCAGGCTGGCCTTGGCTGATCCCAGTGATGATGTGCGTTTACTGGCGTATTCAATGCTCGATAAGCAGGAGAACGACATCAATCAGCGGATTCAGGCCGACCTCAAACAGCTGCCCACCGCCAAACCGCCGGCCCGGGCGGCTTTGCACGCCACGCTGGCGCGCTGGTATTGGGAGCTGGCCTATCTGGGGCTGGCCCAGGGCAGTGTGCTGGAGCACGTCCTGAATCAGGCGCGCGAACATGCCGAGCAAGGCTTGCGCGAAGGTGAGGGGGGTGAGCTGCACCTGCTGGCGGGGCGTATTGCGCTGGAAATGGATGCCTTGGACACTGCGCTGACACACCTGGACGCCGCGCAACACGCAGGTATCGATGCTTCATTGTTGATTCCGTTTCACGCTGAAATTGCCTTCAGGGCCGGGCATTACGCGCAAATTCCGCTTCTGCTGGCAACGTTGCCCGCCGACCTGTTGCGTCGCCCCCCCTTCGCAGACCTCGCAAGGTGCTGGTTATGAACACACCCCAACACGACGCACCGGTGGCGGATGTTTGCCTGCTGCTTGAAGGCACCTGGCCGTATGTACGCGGCGGGGTATCGAGCTGGATTCACCAGATGCTGCTGGGGTTGCCCGAAGTGACCTTTTCGGTGCTGTTCATCGGCGGGCAGCGTAACGCCTATAGCCGCAGAAACTACGACATCCCGCCAAACGTGGTGCACATCCAAGAAGTGTTCCTTGAGGAGGCGTGGCAAGGCCGCCCGGCGAGCACCACCACCGAGCAAGCGATTGCCCCGGAACTGGCCAACCTGTACCGCTTTTTGCACCACCCGGACGCGCCCAGCGTGGCGCAGGGCCAACAGTTGCTCGACGCGCTGGCGCAGGATCGCCTTAGCCTGACAGACGTGCTGCGCAGCCGCGCCAGTTGGGAAACCTTGAGCGCGGGCTATCTCAAACACTGTGGCGATCCTTCGTTCGTGAATTATTTCTGGACCCTGCGTTCGATGCAGTCGCCCTTGCTGATGCTGGCCGAGGCCGCACGCGACATGCCGAGGGCGCGGGCTTTGCACTCAATTTCCACCGGGTATGCGGGGTTGGTGGGCTGCATTCTCAAGCAGCGCTGGGGCTGTCGCTACCTGCTGAGCGAACACGGTATCTACACCAAGGAGCGCAAGATCGACCTGGCGCAGGCCAGCTGGATCGCGGAAAGCAGCGAGCAAGCGCTCAATGGCAGCCTGGACACCGGCACCGGCTACATGCGTACGCTGTGGATCCGCTTCTTTGAACGCATCGGGCGGCTGGTGTACGACCACGCCGACAACATCATTGCCCTGTATGACGGCAACCGTCAGCGGCAAATCAAGGACGGCGCCGATGCGGCGCGTACACAAGTGATCCCCAACGGCATCGACTTACCGAAATGGACTGCCGCGTTGCAGGCCCGTCCCGACGGTATTTTGCCGGTGGTGGGGCTGATTGGTCGCGTGGTGCCGATCAAGGATGTGAAAACCTTTATCCGCGCCCTGCGCGGCGTGGTCAGCGCCATGCCTGACGTGCAGGGCTGGATTGTCGGGCCCGAAGAGGAAGACCCGGCTTACGTCAGCGAGTGCCGCAGCCTAGTGGCCAGCCTGGGGCTGGAAGACAACGTGTTGTTCCTGGGTTTCCAGAGCATTCAGAACATCCTGCCGCAATTGGGTTTGATGGTACTGACCTCCATCAGTGAGGCTCAGCCGCTGGTCATCCTGGAAGCCTGGGCGGCGGGAATTCCGGTGGTGTCCAGTGACGTGGGCTCATGCCGCGAGCTGATCGAAGGCGGTATTGCCGAAGACCGCGACTTGGGGCTGGCCGGAGAAGTGGTGGCAATCGCTGATCCGCAAGCCACCTCCCGCGCGATCCTCGGCCTGCTGCGCGACCCTCAACGCTGGCAGGCCGCGCAAACCAGCGGCTTGCAACGGGTGCATCGTTACTACGGAGAAAATTTGATGTTTGAGCGATATCGCACCCTGTACCGCGCAGCCATGGAGGCGGTGTAAATGGCTGGCATCGGTTTTGAACTGCGTAAAATCCTGTCCCGCGACTCTTACACCGCGACCCTGCACGCTTATGTGTACGCCGGGCTCATCAGCTCGGGGCCGTGGGTGCTGTCGATTGTCAGCGTGATGCTGGTGGGGGTGTTGAGCCTCGGGTTGTTGATGCCGGAAATGCTGGTCCGGCAGTTTCTGATCACGGTGACTTACCTGATGGCCACCTCGCTGATCCTGACGGGCGGCCTGCAACTGTTTTTCACACGGTTTGTTTCGGACCGGCTGTTTGAGCGCAAATTCTCGCGGATCTTGCCCAACCTGGTGGGCGTGTTGCTGCTCGTCACCCTGAGCTCAGGCGTACTGGGCACGCTGTTGCTGTGGGCACTGTTTGACGAGCCACTGATGTACCGGCTGCTGGTGCTGGCCAATTTTGTGACCCTGTGCAACCTGTGGCTGGTGATCATCTTTCTGTCGGGGATGAAGGCCTATAACCGGATTTTGCTGGTGATGCTGGTGGGCTATGCGCTGATGGTATTGAGTGCGTACCTGTTGAGCTTCATGGGTATCAACGGGTTGCTGTTGGCGCTGTTGATTGGCCACGGCACGCTGCTGTTCCTGTACCTCTACGACATCCTGCGCGAATACCGCGCCGATACGCTGGTGGCGTTCGATTTTCTGGACCGGCGACAGGTGTTCACCAGCCTGTTGCTGACCGGGCTCTGTTACAACTTGGGGATCTGGATCGACAAGTTCATCTTCTGGTTCAACCCGGCCACTTCCAGCGCGGTGATTGGCCCGATGCGCTCGTCGGTGCTCTACGACTTGCCGATCTTTCTGGCGTACCTGGCGATCATCCCCGGCATGGCGGTGTTTCTGGTCCGCATCGAAACCGACTTCGCACAATGGTATGACCGTCTGTTTCGGGCGATCCGTGAAGGGGAGACGTTGCAGCATATCGGCCAGATCAAGGCAGAGATGACGCTGTCGATCCAGCAAGGGCTGCTGGAAATTTGCAAGGTGCAGGGGCTGACGGCGGTGCTGTTGTTCCTCTTCGCGCCGCACCTGCTCGAATGGCTGGGGATTTCCAGTTACTACCTGCCGTTGTTTTACATCGATCTGGTGGGGGTCAGCATTCAAGTGGTGTTCATGGCGCTGTTGAACGTGTTTTTCTACCTCGACAAGCGGGCAATCGTGCTCAAGCTGTGTGTGATGTTTGTGGTGCTGAACGGCGCTTTGACCCTGCTCAGCCTGTACCTTGGCCCGAGTTTCTTTGGTTACGGGTTTACCTTGTCATTGCTGGTGTGCGTGCTCGTGGCGTTGCAGCAACTGTCGACGGCGCTGCATGACCTTGAGTACCAAACCTTCATGCTCAGCGATTAAGCGGGAAGCGCGGCATGCGTGAACGGTGGTCCTTGGCCTGCGCCAGCGACCACAGGCCGCATCTTCGACTTGTTCTGGACACGCCATCCGATCAAACTGCGCGCATTCGCCCGTACCGTTCTCTTCAGGATGTTCAATGTCTATGTCATTCCCCTTGCGTACCGCGGTTGTCGCCTTCGTGCTGACCGGCCTCGCAGGTTGCTCGACGCAGAAAACCGCGATCTACGAGCATGAAAACTTCGATGACTCCGGCACTTTTTCGCGCAATTACCCGGTGGCCGACAAGGCTTCTTGCGAGGCAGCACGCCGCGCCTTGCTCAGTCAGGGCTACATCATCACCAGCCGCGACCCGAAAATGATCAGCGGCCATAAAAGCTTCCAGCAAACCGGTGAAAGCCATCTGGAAATCAGCTTTAACGTGGTCTGTGCCGATGACGGCGGGGCGGCGCATCACTCCACGATGTTCGCCAATGCCTTGCAGGACCGCTATGCGCTGAAGAAGGTTAACAACTCCGCCAGCCTTGGGGTCGGTGTGCTGGGGTCGGTATCGATGCCCATTGGTTCAACCGATGATTCGATGGTCAAGGTGGCCAGCGAAACCGTATCGTCTGCGCAGTTTTATGACCGTTTCTTCTCATTGGTAGAGGTGTTCCTGCCCAAGGAAGCAAAGAAAGCCGCGCACATTGAAGAGAAACCCGAGGCTGATCTGGGTGTGCCTGAGCCTGCGCCTGCCAAGGTCGAAGCGACACCTGCCACGCCGCCATCTGAGGCCCCGGCCGTCATCGCGCCCGAGGTGACGCCGGTGATCGCGCCGCCCGCGGTCGAGCCCGTGGGGTCGCAGCCGATGGTGCCGCCCGCGGAAGCAGCCCCCATCACGCCGATTGACGCTCCTGCAACCCCAGAACCGACGGCGCCCAGCGCGCCCGTGGCGCCTGCAGCGGCTGTGCCTGAAGCGCCGATCCCTGTCGCAGGGCCAGCCCCGGTCACTGCACCGGTCAACCCAGAACCTGCTCCAGCGCAATAAACCGCGGCGGTAAATCTGAAATGATCTGCTACGTTTAAATTTGAGCCCTAGACGTGTTAGCGCAGGTGTCACGTTTCCTTCATGCGCGCACGTTAAGCTCGAACGATCACGACAACAGACGCAGAAGGATGCCGACATGGACGATTATCAGGAAGAACTGCTGGAGTATCAGGCGTCCCAACTGGACCCGCTGGAGCCTGCGGACGACGCTACCGAGCTTTGAACGTCGCAGCGCACGGTCGCTTCATGCCGACTGGCGCTGGCGGCGCCGGAACTCTCCGGGTGTTTCAGCGTTCCAGCGTTTGAAGGCACGTTGAAACGCCTCGGCCGAGGCAAACCCCAACAAATACGCGATTTCTCCAAAGGCCAGTTCGGTGTCCCGGATATAGGTCATGGCGAGGTCGCGGCGTGTGTCATTGAGGATGGCGCGAAACTGCGTGCCTTCTTCCGCCAGCTTGCGGCGCAGCGTCCAGGTCGGCAGTTTCAGGCGAGCAGCCACTTCTTCCAGATCAGGTTCACGGCCGCCATTGAGCAACGGCCCCAGCAACTGGGTGATGCGCTCGCGCAAACTGCGCGTACGGGTCAGTTGCTCCAGTTCGCGTTCGCACAATTGTAGCAAATATGCCCAGGTGCTTGGGCAATGCTGCGGGTTGCGCAGATCAAGCGTGGCGTGATTGAGGCGTAGCTGGTTGGTGTCTGCACGAAAGCGCACCGGGTTGTGGCTCAGCACGCTGTACTGCTCGGCGTAGTCGGGTTCGCTGAACTCGATCTCGATCTGTTCGCTGGTCAGCGGGCAGTCGGCCACGGCGGATAATTGCTGCAGCCAGCCTGAGATGATGGAGTCCACCACGAAACGGTTATAGGCGTTGTACGGGCTGATGGAGTAAAAGCGCAGCCAGGCGCCCTGAGCATCTTCGTGCAGGCTCGACTGCCCACGGTAGTTGGAGCCGTAGAGGGCTTCGAAGCGGATCAGAGTGCGCGCCGCTTCCCGCACCGTCGGGGCTTGCGCCGCTGTGACCCCGGCCAGCCCCGCCTGACTCAGGCGGCTCAACTGACCCATGCGCAAACCCAGTGCGGGCTCGCCCGTCAATCCAATCGCGGCATGCCCCAGGCGCATGTAGCGCGGAATCGAGAGCCGCGCCATGGGCTGGCTCAAGCGCGCAGCATCAAGGCCGTATTGATCGAGCAAGGGCAAGGGGTCATGACCGCAGCTGCGCACCGCATCCGCCAGTTGTTGCACGAAACCGACCGACAAATCCCCCAAACGCATCGGTAACGGTTTCATTGGCTACAACCAGAGGTTGAGCAAGCGAGCAGTGGACACGGTCATATCAGGGCTGGTGAGGCCGTTGCGGCTGATAAAGCTTTGCCCGACGCTGTGTTTGTCCCAGAACCGACCTTGGGAAAACACCGTGATCCCGGCTTCGGCAGTGCTGCTGGGCACGCTGCTGATTAGGGTCAGACGATGCCAGGCTTCGCCTTCACTGACTTCGCCGGGCTTGAGGCTGATTTCGCTGGGCGTCGATACGCTTTTGTAACCGCCCCAGGGGTTATTCCACGTGTCTTTGCCGGTCACGAAGGCGGGTACGGCGATCAGTTGCACCTGTTGCTCGTTCAGCACGCGGTAGTTGTCGGGGTACCAACTGTCGCTGCCCACCAGAATACCGAGGCGCCCGGCCGGAGTGTCCACCACATTCAACTGATGGTCGGGGCTGGGCTGGATGTAGCTCTGTTCTTCGTAGGTCGGCAGCAATTGGCGCTGGGGCTTGCCTATTGCAGTGCCGTTGCGATCGAACACCACGCTGCTGTTGTACAGCGCGCCGGAGCCCGCGTGCAGGGTGCCGTTTTCGATGCGCGGGTCGGGCAGGGCGATGCTGCCGGCCACCAGCGTGATGCCAAACTCCCGGGCCAGCCCGCCGAACAGGGTCTGATAGTCGGCGGCCATGCGTTTGGCTTTCATGCGCAAGTGGGCATCGTTGAGACGGCTTTCTCCTTCGGCCCCCAGCCAGGCACGGGTGAAGCTCAGCGGGTTGCTGATGGCCAGCCAGTGCATGGCTTCGTGGAGGTTTGCAGCTTGATACAGCTCGTCTTTCTCGCCGCGAAACATCAGCCATGAACCAATGTGTTCGGGCATCACCACGATGGTTTTCTCGTTGAGCAAGCCGGCGTCGCGGGCCTTGTTCAAGTAAGTCGCCAGTTTGAGATGCAGCAGCTCAAGGCTTTGATAATCGCGGGGCGACAGTAACGGCTCGATCCCCAGCAGGTTGCCACGCCCGGTGTCGACGCCGTCGTTAATTGCCAACTCGACCCGCAAGTCAGACAGGTAATGGCCGACGTCGCGTTGCTCGGTCCAGTACGCATACCCACCTGCAGCGGCGGCAACGGCGATCAGTAAGGTGCAACCAATTAATTTACGCATGAGAAATAGAGCAGACAGCCATTCGCAGGATTCGGTGTCTAGGGTAGGTGGCGCCTGCACGCTTGCCAAGAGGGGCTGTGCAATTGGGTTAATAATTTGTCACTTTGGGTCATTGAGTGGGGTCGGGCGGGGCTTTACTGTGCCTGTCATTCAACGACGGGCGCCGTAGAGCCTCCCGCGTTCCGTGAATCAGCCTGTTGTGGAGCAACCTGATGACTGCCACTCACTACCCGCATTTAATGGCCCCGCTGGATCTGGGTTTCACCACGTTGCGCAATCGCAGCCTGATGGGCTCGATGCACACCGGCCTTGAAGAAAAGCCCGGCGGCTTTGAACGCATGGCCGCTTACTTTGCTGAACGCGCCAAGGGCGGCGTCGGCCTGATGGTCACGGGCGGTATCGCCCCCAACGATGAGGGCGGTGTGTACAGCGGGGCGGCCAAGCTCAGTACCCCGGAAGAAGCCGAGAAGCATGTGGTCGTGACCCGGGCGGTACACGATGCCGGGGGCAAGATCTGCTTGCAGATCCTCCACGCCGGGCGTTATGCCTACAGCCCGCGTCAGGTTGCGCCGAGCGCGATTCAGGCGCCAATCAATCCGTTCAAACCCAAGGAACTGGATGAAGCCGGCATTGAGAAGCAGATCAGTGATTTCGTAACCTGTGCCCGTCTGGCCCAGAGCGCCGGTTACGACGGCGTTGAAATCATGGGGTCTGAAGGTTATTTCATTAACCAGTTCCTCGCGGCCCACACCAACCATCGCACCGACCGTTGGGGCGGTAGCTACGAAAACCGTATGCGCCTGCCGGTTGAAATCGTGCGCCGGGTGCGCGAAGCGGTCGGGCCACATTTCATCATCATTTATCGCCTGTCGATGCTGGACCTGGTGGAAGGTGGCAGCGTCTGGGACGAAATCGTGCAACTGGCGCAGGCGGTCGAACAGGCCGGTGCCACACTGATCAACACCGGCATCGGCTGGCACGAGGCGCGCATCCCGACCATCGCCACCAAAGTGCCACGTGGCGCGTTCAGCAAAGTCACGGCCAAATTGCGCGGTTCGGTCAAGGTGCCGCTGATCACCACCAACCGCATCAACACCCCCGAAATTGCCGAACAGATTCTGGCCGAGGGCGACGCCGACATGGTGTCCATGGCGCGTCCGTTTTTGGCCGACCCTGAGTTCGTCAACAAAGCCGCAGCCGGGCGCAGTGACGAAATCAATACCTGCATCGGTTGCAACCAGGCGTGTCTGGACCACACCTTTAGCGGCAAGCTCACCAGTTGCCTGGTCAATCCGCGCGCCTGTCACGAAACCGAACTCAACTACCTGCCTGCCATCCATGTGAAAAAAATCGCTGTAGTCGGTGCCGGTCCGGCCGGGCTGTCGGCGGCTACAGTGGCGGCCGGGCGCGGGCATCAGGTGACGCTGTTCGATTCGGCCAGCGAGATCGGCGGCCAGTTCAACGTGGCCAAGCGCGTGCCGGGCAAGGAAGAGTTCGTCGAGACCCTGCGGTACTTCAAGCGTTTATTGCAAACCACCGGGGTCGAGGTGTGCCTCAACACCCGTGTGGATGTTGAGCAGTTGGTGGCGGGCGGGTTTGACGAAATTATTCTGGCCACCGGTATCGCGCCGCGCACCCCTGACATTCCGGGTGTGGATCACCCCAACGTCCTGAGTTACCTGGACGTGATCCTCGAACGCAAACCGGTTGGCGCAAAAGTGGCAGTTATCGGCGCGGGTGGGATTGGTTTTGACGTGTCGGAGTTTCTGGTGCATCAGGGCGTGTCCACCAGCCAGGACCGGGATGCATTCTGGCGGGAGTGGGGCATCGATACACGCTTGGAAGCCCGCGGCGGCGTGGCCGGGATCACACCTCAGGTTCACGCGCCTGCGCGACAGGTGTTTTTGTTACAACGCAAGAAAACCAAGGTGGGCGACGGGCTGGGCAAGACCACGGGCTGGATCCACCGCACGGGCCTCAAAAACAAGCATGTGCAGATGCTCAACAGCGTTGAGTACCTGAGCATTGACGATGACGGGCTGCATATCCGCATAGGCGACGGTGAGCCTCAATTGCTCGCGGTGGACAACATCGTGATCTGCGCCGGTCAAGACCCGCTGCGTGACTTGCAAGCAGGTTTGGAAGCCGCCGGGCAGCGCGTGCATCTGATTGGCGGCGCGGATGTGGCGGCCGAACTGGATGCCAAGCGCGCGATCAATCAGGGATCGCGACTGGCGGCCGAGTTGTAGGCGCGCCCTGTGTAGCCGCTACGCGATGCCTGAGCTGACACAAGCAGCGGTAGCGGCTATAGAAAAACGTATGGTTTAAACTCCGTTCATTTTTGAGCGGAGTGTGCCATGAGCGTGCCTTTGATTGATTGGGAGCCCCGCGCACCCCTGCAACGTTTGCACCTCGACTGGCTGGTTAGCGCCGGGGTTGAGGTTGCAGTCCTGCGGCTGGACCTGATCGACCCGCTGATCACTGGCAACAAATGGTTCAAGCTCAATCACCCGCTGCACGCGGCCCATGCTACGGGTGCTCACGGGCTAATTAGCCTGGGCGGCGCACACTCCAACCATCTGCACGCGTTGGCGGCAGCGGGTAAACGCTTTGGTTTTACCACGGTAGGCCTGCTGCGCGGGCACCCTCAAGAAACCCCCACCACTCGAGACCTGCAAGCCTTCGGCATGCACCTGCATTGGCTAGGGTTCGCCGGTTATCGCGCCCGGCATGCGCCTGATTTCTGGCAACCCTGGCAAGCGCTGTACCCGCATTTGCACACCGTGCCCGAGGGCGGCGCAAGTTTGGCGGGCGCGCAGGGGTGCTCACCGTTGGTCAAACAGGTGCGTGAACAACTGGCCGGGCTGGGCTGGGCAGATTACGACGCGTGGTGGCTGGCCGCTGGCACGGGCACGACGCTGGCCGGTGTGGTGCTGGCCGAAGCAGGGCGGCGCAGGGTCTACGGTGCAATGGCGGTCCCCGAGGACCATGGCGTCGCGCGCAATGTGGCATCCATTCTGCAATCGGCGGGCAGGGTGGCTGGCGATTATCAGTTGATCAATGCCAGTCGCGGCGGTTTTGCACGGGTCGATGAGACCTTGCTGGATTTCATTGGGGTCAGCGAGTTGGCGTGTGGCGTGCCCTTGGAGCCGGTGTACACCGGCAAAGCCTTACTGGCACTCAAGGAGGCGATTGAATCGGGACGCGTGGAACGAGGTCAGCGAGTGGTGTTTGTGCACACCGGCGGCTTGCAGGGCCGCCGGGGTTTGGAACAACGTGCTTAGCCGCGTTTAGGTAGCATGCGTAGCAACGTGTTGTCCTTGATCACGTAGTGGTGAAACAGCCCGGCCACTGCATGCAAACCAATCAGCCAGTACCCGATGCTGCCCCCCAGTTCGTGCCAGCCTTTGATCTGTTTGGCCATGTCCACGTCCTTGAGGGTCAGGGGCGGCAGGTCGATGCCATAAAAGAAGACCGGCTTGTCGCTGTAGCTCAGGACCAGATAGCCCATCACCGGCATGGCAATCATGAACACATACAGCGCCCAGTGCATAAGGGTCGCCAACGCCGTTTGCCAAGCGGGCGGGGTAGGGGTGATTTTCGGCGCCACGCCAAGCGTGCGGGCCAGTAAACGCAGCCAGACCAAAGCGAATACGGTTAAACCCAGCATGAAGTGGGCATCTTTCATCAAGGTGCGGCCGTCACTGTCTTTGGGGAAAATCCCGCGAAACTCAATGGCGGCGTAAATCAGTACAAACAACAGCACCATGACCCAATGCAGGGCAATGGACATGCGACTGTAGCTGTCGTTGGAGCTTTTCCAGGACATGGTGTTTCCTCACGGTTGGGTATCCAGCCTCCGTTCTTGTATGACGGAGTACCTTTACAGTAATACGTTTGTGCAACTTTGCGCTGAGGTGCATCAGTTTTCAGGGTTACCCGGCACGCGGGGCCACTGATCCGAGACTAAAAACAGGCGTTCGGCTTCTTCCCAGTCCCCTCCGTGCGTTTGCGTCAGTCGTACCAGCAACTGGGCAGGGGCCTGCGGGTGCAGCGCAGCCAGCCAGTCCTGCAATTGCGTGTCACGCCAAATCGCGTCGGGGCCGTAGTGCGCAGGGGCCAGCCAGGCATGCCGCGGCAAGGGCTGCCAGCACCCGGCGGGGCGTTGGCGGACAAACGCTAACCAGTCGCGTTGATGCAGCCAGCGGCCGCGTAAGTGCAGCGGATGCGCGCCGGCCGGGGGCTGCGCTTCGCCGGGCCACGGATACAGCAGGTAGCCGCCCAGCCACAGGTGCGCACTGAAATGCTGGATGTCCAGACCCGCCAGAATGTCGCGGCATTCAGGGCGGCTGGACATCGGTAACTGATGCTGGCTGAAATGCGTGAGTTTGCGGTCCAGCCGATCATTACTGCCCGGCCCCAGCCAGTGCGCCGGGTCGTGCCCGTCGCCGTGTTGCGGGCCGAGGTACAGCTTGATCGCCAGCTCCAGATGGTGCACGCCGTCGCGATCACGCAGCAGCATGTCCAGCTCGCCCAGGGTATGACCGCCCACGCGAATGGGCAGGTTGGCGGCCACCAGCTCGACACCGGGGGCGTGGGTTATGGCGAACTGCCACAGCCGCTCGTAGTAACGACCCAGCCTGCGGGTGGTGGCCAGCGCAAGCCACTGCTGCAATGGCTCGCTGTGCCGGTCAAGGTCGCGTAGCCAGCCCTCCAGCCGGTGCGGGGCCTGCACCCAGTCGCTACCGGTCAACGGATGCCGTTGAGGCCAGGGCGTTTCGCTGAGCATGGGCGGGGCCAGCATCACCCACGCCAAATCACGCACCTCGGGGTGACGTAACTGTCGGGGCAGGTTGAGCAAGTCGGGGAAGAGGGTCATTCTGCGAGCATAGCCTTTTGCTCACGGGCTGAAAGGGTTTTGTCTATCGTGTCCTTTCGCCCATAATCGCTGTTTTCGCCCGTCACGTACCTCGCAGGAGCCTCATGGAGCAATTTCGTAATATCGGCATCATTGGTCGTTTGGGCAGTTCTCAAGTGCTCGACACGGTTCGCCGACTGAAAAAATTCCTGCTCGAGCGGCACATGCACGTGATCCTCGAAGACACCATCGCCGAAGTCTTGCCCGGCCATGGCCTGCAAACCTCGTCGCGCAAAATGCTCGGTGAAGTGTGCGACATGGTGATCGTGGTGGGCGGCGACGGCAGTTTGCTCGGCGCGGCCCGTGCGCTGGCGCGGCACAATGTCCCGGTGCTGGGCATCAACCGGGGCAGCCTTGGCTTTTTGACCGATATCCGTCCCGATGAGCTGGAAGTCAAAGTCGCTGAAGTGCTTGATGGCCACTATCTGGTTGAAAACCGGTTTCTGCTGCAAGCCGAAGTGCGCCGTCACGGCGAAGCCATTGGCCAAGGCGACGCCCTCAATGACGTGGTGCTGCACCCCGGCAAATCCACGCGCATGATTGAATTTGAATTGCACATCGATGGGCAGTTCGTGTGCAGCCAGAAGGCCGACGGCCTGATTGTGGCCACGCCGACCGGATCCACCGCCTACGCCATGTCGGCTGGCGGCCCGATCATGCACCCCAAACTGGATGCCATCGTCATCGTACCCATGTACCCGCACACCCTGAGCAGCCGCCCGATTGTGGTGGACGGCAACAGCGAACTGAAAATCGTCGTGGCCAAGGACATGCAGATCTACCCGCAAGTGTCCTGCGACGGTCAGAACCATTTCACCTGCGCGCCGGGCGATACCATCACCGTGAGCAAAAAAGCGCAGAAGCTGCGTCTGATTCATCCCTTGGACCACAACTACTATGAAGTGTGTCGAACCAAGCTTGGCTGGGGCAGCCGACTGGGCGGCAGGAGCGACTGATGCTCGATCCGGCGCGCAGTTACGATCTGATCGGTGACGTGCATGGCTGTGCTCATACCCTTGAGCATCTGTTGGAGCGTCTGGGCTATCGCAAACTTGCCGGTGTCTGGCGGCATCCGCAACGCATGGCGGTGTTCCTCGGCGACATCATTGACCGTGGCCCGCGCATCCGCGAATCGCTGCACATCGTGTACGACATGGTTCAAGCCGGTCAGGCGCTGTGCCTGATGGGCAACCATGAATTCAACGCGCTGGGCTGGTGCACACCGGCGCCTGCGGGCAGTGGGAAGCAGTTTGTGCGCGAGCACAACCCGCGTCACACCCGACTGATCCACGAAACCCTGGAGCAATTCGCGCAGTACCCCGGCGAGTGGCGCGAGTTTGTGCAGTGGTTTTACGACATGCCACTGTTTGTCGACGCCGGTCGGTTCCGCGTGGTGCATGCCTGCTGGGACGCCGACGTGATTGCGACCCTGCGTGCACAATTTCCCGATGGCTGCATCGATGAACATTTCCTGCAAGCGGCGGCCGAGCCCGATAGCTTTGCCAGCATGAGCTTTAACCGCCTGTTGCGCGGCACGGACATGCGCCTGCCCGACGGTATGACCTTGACGGGTGGGGATGGCCTGACGCGTTCGTTCTTCCGCACCAAATTCTGGGAAGACGACCCCAAAACCTACGGCGACATTGTGTTCCAGCCGGACGCCTTGCCGGAGCGGGTGGCCCGCAAGCCGCTATCGCCTTCCGAAAAAAGCGCCTTGCTGCGTTATGGCATTGAAGAACCGATGTTGTTCGTCGGTCACTACTGGCGCAGCGGCAAACCCGCGCCGATCCGGCCTAACCTGGCCTGCCTGGATTACAGCGCCGTGCTATACGGCAAGTTGGTGGCCTACCGCCTGGATCAGGAAAAACACCTCGATCCGCACAAATTTGTATGGGTTGAGGTTGAACGCCCGGAGGCTATTCAATGAGTGCTGTAGAGGTTTTACGATTGCCCCTGTCCATTGACCTGAGCGGCTTTGTCAGCCTGCTCAAGCGCATGCAAGTACCGCATCGGGTCAGTGAGGAGGCGGGTGAGCAAGTGATATGGGCGCCCGAAAGCATCGCTGAGGATGTGCGCAGCCTGTATGCGCGTTTTCCTGAGGGTGATCCCGAGGGCCAATTGCCCATCGTTGAGCGCCCGCCCGCCATGGCGCGTCCGGGCCTTATCCAGCAGTTGCGTGACAGCCCGGCCACCGCGACCATCCTGTTGCTGTGCGTGATGGTGGCAGTGGTGACGCAACTGGGTGAAAACCTGCCGCTCCTCAGCGGTCTGACGTTTCTTGATTTCAGCATCCGGGGCCAATACATCCAGTTCACACCTTTGTCGGATAGCCTGGCGGCGGGCCAGTGGTGGAGATTGTTCACCCCGATGCTGATCCACTTCGGTTTCCTGCACATTGCCATGAACGGCATGTGGTACTGGGAACTGGGCCGACGCGTTGAACTGCGTCAGGGCAGCATTAACCTGATCGGGCTGAGCTTGCTGTTCAGCCTGGTGTCCAACTTCGCCCAATATTTGTTTGGCGGCCCAAGCCTGTTCGGCGGAATGTCCGGCGTCCTGTACGGCTTGTTGGGGCATGTGTGGATTTACCAGCTCATGGCGCCGAACCCGCTGTATCGCCTGCCTCGCGGTGTGCTGGTGATGATGCTGGTCTGGCTTGCCGTGTGCATGTCCGGCCTGGTATCGCTGATCGGTTTCGGCCAGATCGCCAATGCCGCACACGTCGGCGGGCTGTTGATCGGCTGCCTCACCGGCTTGCTCGGCGGGCTGTGGGCGCGCCGCAAGCAGGCTAAATGAAACACCTGTGGTCGCGGCCTCGCGCTGGCAGTGGCCACAAACACCTCATCTGATTTTCACGAGTGGAAAAGAACCATGTCCTCTTTCAACGAAATGATCCAAAACATCACCCCCGAGATCTATCAGAGCCTGAAACTGGCCGTGGAAATCGGCAAATGGGCAGACGGCAACAAACTGACTGCCGAACAGCGAGAGTTGTCGTTGCAGGCCATGATCGCCTGGGAAGTGCAAAATCTGCCCGAAGAAGAACGTACCGGTTACATGGGCCCGCAAGAGTGCAGCTCCAAATCCATTTCGGTGCCTAACATCCTGTTCAAATCGGATGCTATCCATTGATTGAGATTGGTCGCGGTGCAATCAGCAAGATGTCGGCCAGCCTTGAGGCGCCGACCGTTCAATACGCATTTCGTTTGGGTGATACCGAGGTGCCGGTCAATCCGTTGATCGGCAGCAAGTTGCGCCTGGAGTTTCTGGGCACTATCAACTGCACCCATTGCGGGCGCACTACCAAGAAAAGCTTCAGCCAGGGGTATTGCTACCCGTGCATGACCAAACTGGCGCAGTGCGACGTGTGCATCATGAGCCCGGAGCGTTGCCACTATGACGCGGGCACCTGCCGTGATCCTTCGTGGGGCGAACAGTTTTGCATGACCGATCACGTGGTGTATCTGGCCAACTCTTCCGGGGTCAAGGTCGGCATCACCCGCGCCACGCAGTTGCCCACCCGCTGGCTCGATCAGGGCGCCAGTCAGGCCTTGCCGATTGTACGGGTCGCTACGCGTCAGCAATCGGGGTTTGTCGAAGACCTGTTCCGCTCCCAAGTAGCCGACCGGACTAACTGGCGTGCACTGCTCAAGGGCGATGCGGCCCCGGTGGACCTGGTTGCAGTGCGAGCGCAACTGTTTGAGAGCTGCGCCCAGGGCCTGCAACAACTGCAGGAGCGTTTTGGTCTGCAAGCGGTCCAACCCTTGCATAGCGTCGAACCTGTCGAGATTCGTTACCCGGTGGAGCAGTACCCGAGCAAGATCGTCAGTTTCAATCTGGACAAAGACCCGATCGCCGAAGGCACGCTGATGGGGATCAAGGGTCAATACCTGATCTTCGACACCGGCGTTATCAACATTCGCAAATACACGGCTTACCAGCTCGCCGTGCATCAGTAAAAGGACTCCAGCATGCGCACCGAACAACCGAAAATGATCTACCTCAAGGACTATCAGGCGCCCGAGTATCTGATCGACGAAACGCACCTGACCTTTGAATTGTTCGAGGACCACTCGTTGGTTCATGCGCAGCTGAGGATGCGCCGCAACCCGGACCGTGGCGCTGGCCTGCCACCCCTGGTGCTCGATGGGCAGCAGTTGGAGCTGCTGTCGATCACACTCGATGACGTGGAACTCAGCGCAGAGGATTATCAGCTCACCGATAGCCAGTTGACCCTGCACCCGCAGCGCGAGCAGTTTGTACTGGACACCAGTGTCAAGATCCACCCTGAGACCAATACCGCATTGGAAGGCCTGTATAAGTCCGGCAGCATGTTTTGCACCCAGTGCGAGGCTGAAGGCTTCCGCAAAATCACCTATTACCTTGACCGCCCGGATGTGATGAGTGTCTTCACCACCACGGTGATCGCAGATCAGCACAAGTACCCGGTTCTGCTCTCCAACGGCAACCCGGAGGGCAGCGGCCCCGATGGCGACGCTCGGCACTGGGCCACGTGGCATGACCCGTTCAAAAAGCCAGCCTACCTGTTTGCCCTGGTGGCCGGTGATCTGTGGTGTGTCGAAGACACCTTCACCACCCAGAGCAACCGCAACGTAGCACTGCGTATTTATGTCGAGCCGGAAAACATCGACAAATGCCAGCACGCGATGAACAGCCTGAAAAAATCCATGCGCTGGGACGAAGAAACCTACGGCCGCGAATACGATCTGGACATCTTCATGATCGTGGCCGTCAATGACTTCAACATGGGCGCCATGGAAAACAAGGGCCTTAACATCTTCAACTCAAGCGCGGTGCTGGCCCGTGCCGAAACCGCCACCGACGCTGCGCACCAGCGGGTCGAAGCGATTGTGGCCCACGAATACTTCCACAACTGGTCGGGTAACCGTGTGACCTGCCGCGACTGGTTCCAGTTGTCGCTCAAGGAAGGTTTCACCGTGTTCCGCGACGCAGGCTTCTCGGCGGACATGAACTCGGCCACGGTTAAACGCATTCAGGACGTGGCGTACCTGCGTACCCACCAGTTTGCAGAAGACGCAGGCCCCATGGCCCATGCCGTGCGTCCTGACAGCTTTATCGAAATTTCCAACTTCTACACCCTGACCGTGTATGAAAAAGGATCAGAAGTAGTCGGCATGCTTCACACCTTGCTGGGGGCTGACGGTTTTCGCAAAGGCAGTGACCTGTATTTCGAGCGTCACGACGGCCAGGCCGTGACCTGCGACGACTTTATCAAAGCCATGGAAGACGCCAATGGCGTGGACCTGACCCAGTTCAAACGCTGGTACAGCCAGGCCGGTACGCCGCGTCTGAATGTCAGTGAACACTACGATGCCGCTCACCAGACCTACAGCCTGACCTTCGCCCAAAGCTGCCCGGCCACCCCCGGTCAGACTGAAAAACTGCCTTTTGTGATTCCGGTGGCGCTGGGGCTGCTAAACGCTCAGGGCGAGGAACTCCCGTTGCAATTGCAGGGCGAATCCTCGGCGGTGGCGACCCATCGCGTGGTGTCGGTGACCGAAGCCCAACAGACGTTCACCTTCACCGGCATCACCCAGCAGCCGCTGCCCTCCTTGCTGCGCGGCTTCTCGGCGCCGGTCAAATTGCACTTCCCGTACAGCCGTGACCAACTGATGTTCCTGATGCAACACGACACCGACGGTTTCAACCGTTGGGAAGCCGGCCAGCAGTTGGCGGTGCAGGTGTTGCAAGACTTGATTGGCCAGTATCAGCGCGGTGAAGCACTGGTCATGGACCCGCGACTGGTCGAGGCCTTGCGCAGCGTGTTGGTCAATGGGCAACTGGATCAGGCGATGGTGGCTGAGATGCTGTCCTTGCCGGGCGAGGCGTACCTGGCCGAAATCAGCGAGATCGCTGATGTCGACGCCATTCACGCCGCCCGCGAGTTTGCCCGCCAGCACCTGGCCGAAAGCCTCCATGACGCCCTGTGGGCGCGTTATCAGGCCAACCGTGAGGTGTCCAAAGCCACGCCGTACGTCGCGCAAGCCGAACACTTTGCCCGCCGCGCACTGCAAAACATTGCCCTGTCGTACCTGATGCTCAGCGGCAAGCCTGAAGTGCTGGCGGCGGCTCTGGAACAGTTCGAACACAGCGACAACATGACGGAACGCCTCACGGCGCTGGCGGTGTTGGTCAACTCGCCGTTCGAGGACGAGAAGGCCAAGGCCCTGGCCAGCTTCGCCGAGCACTTCAAGGACAATCCGCTGGTCATGGATCAATGGTTCAGCGTGCAGGCCGGCAGCACCTTGCCCGGCGGCTTGCAGCGCGTGCAGGCATTGATGCAGCACCCGGCGTTCAACCTCAAGAACCCGAACAAAGTGCGAGCGTTAATCGGGGCTTTTGCGGGGCAGAACCTGATCAACTTCCATGCTCAGGACGGTTCCGGCTATCGCTTCTTGGCGGATCTGGTGATCCAGCTCAATGCCTTCAACCCGCAGATCGCCTCGCGGCAGTTGGCGCCACTGACCCGCTGGCGCAAATACGACAGTGCACGTCAGGCCCTGATGAAGGCCGAACTGGAGCGCATCCGCAACGCGGGTGATTTGTCCAGTGACGTGTTTGAGGTGGTGAGTAAAAGTCTGGCGTAACGGCGCCGGGTGACGCTTCGCTCCGGTGGGTTGAGTGACCGGGGCGAAGCTGGCGTGATCGGCCGGCTAGTGGTTCTGCCCCAGGACGGTATCCAGTGCAGTGCGCGCATCATCGAGCTGCACCAGGGTGGCATGGCGTGCGCCGAGCGCGTCGTGGTTTTCGATGGCGGTCAAAATCGCCTTGTGCCGGGGCAGCGCCAACTCATGCAGGTTGGGTCGGCGGTTCGAATGCTTCAGTGCCTCGCGCAATGCCAATGACAGCATGTTGCACAAATTGGCCAACAGGTCGTTGTGGGTGGCATCGGCGATGCGGCTGTGAAAGTCCAGGTCGGGTTGCAGCAGGGCTTCAGGGGTGGGGGCCTTTTCCATGCGTTCATAGGCTTCGCGGATCGACGCCACGTCCTCTGCAGTCGCGTGCTGGGCGGCGAGGGCGGCGACGGCGGGTTCTATGATGCTGCGCACGCTGGTCAGCAAGGCAAAGAATTCGTTTTGCGGCGAGCACTGCATCAGCCAGTGCAGCACGTCCGGGTCGAGCATGTGCCATTCGCGGCGCGGCTTGACCACGGTGCCGACCCGAGGCTTGGAATACACCAGGCCCTTGGCCAGCAACACCCGGGTTGCTTCGCGCAACACCGGGCGGCTGACGGCGTATTCCTCGCACAGCAAGGCTTCGGCCGGCAATTTCTCATCCGGTTTAAAACGCCCGGAAACAATCTGCATGCCGAGTTCTTGAACGATGCGCGCGTGCATGCTTTTGCGCTCGGAAGGCTGACGGTAATCCATTGGGGGCGAGTCGATCCTGTGGGTGGAAGGCGCCGATCATAGCAGGCGAGGGCTCAAGGCTTATATACCTTGAGCCGACGCTCATGGCGCAACGCAGCGCTGCGCCATGACCGGTGACTGTCGGTCAATGGGAATGACGCGGCACTTCAGAACCGCGGCACCCCACCAGGAAGTCAAAGTCGCAGCCCTGATCGGCCTGCATCACGTGATCGATGTACAACTGACGATAGCCACCAATCAGCAGGTTTTTCGGGGGTTCAATATCCGCTAATCGACCCGCCAGCTCGGCGTCGCTGATGTCCAGATGCAATCGCCCGCTGGCGCAGTCCAGTTCAATCCAGTCACCTTCCTGTACGGCGGCCAACGGCCCGCCCGCTGCGGCTTCAGGCGCCACATGCAGCACCACGGTGCCATACGCCGTGCCGCTCATGCGTGCATCGGAGATGCGTACCATGTCTGTCACACCCTGGGCCAGCAACTTGGCGGGCAATCCCATATTGCCGACCTCCGCCATGCCCGGGTAACCCTTGGGGCCACAGTTCTTCATGACCAGAATCGAATCGGCAGTGACGTTCAGGTCGGGATCATTGATGCGTGCTTTGTACATGTCGAAGTTTTCAAACACGACCGCCTGACCGCGATGCTTCATCAGCGCGGGGGTGGCGGCCGAGGGTTTGAGCACAGCGCCCAGAGGGGCTAGATTGCCGCGCAGTACACAAATGCCGCCATCGGCCACCAGCGGGTTTTCGATGGCGCGGATGACTTCGTCGTCGCCATAAATCGGTGAGTTTTTAACGTTGTCCCACACGCTCTGGCCGTTGACGGTCAGGGCGTTAGGGTGCGGGATCAGGTTGTGTTCACCCAGGCGCCGCAGAACCGCAGGCAGCCCCCCCGCGTAGTAAAACTCTTCCATCAAAAAACGCCCGGACGGTTGCAGATCCACCAGCGTCGGCGTACCGCGTCCGATGCGGGTCCAGTCGTCCAGCTCCAGATCGACACCGATGCGCCCGGCAATGGCTTTAAGGTGGATCACAGCATTGGTCGAGCCGCCAATCGCAGCATTGACGCGGATCGCATTTTCGAACGCTTCTTTGGTCAGCACCTTGGACAGGCGCAGGTCCTCACGCACCATCTGCACCGCGCGCATGCCTGACATGTGGGCCAGTACATAACGGCGCGAATCCACCGCCGGGATCGCTGCGTTGTGCGGCAGTGAGGTACCCAGCGCTTCAGCCATACAGGCCATGGTCGAAGCCGTGCCCATGGTGTTGCATGTACCGGCCGAGCGCGACATGCCGGCCTCTGCTGAAAGGAATTCGTCGAGGCTGATGTTGCCGGCTTTATAGGACTCGTGCATTTGCCAAACGATGGTGCCTGCGCCGATGTCCTTGCCTTTATGTTTGCCGTTGAGCATCGGACCGCCCGTGACCACGATGGCCGGCACGTCGCAGCTGGCGGCGCCCATCAGCAGGGCGGGGGTGGTTTTGTCGCAGCCTGTGAGCAACACCACGCCATCAATCGGGTTGCCGCGAATGGCTTCTTCGACGTCCATGCTCGCCAGGTTACGGGTCAGCATGGCCGTTGGGCGCAAGTTGGATTCGCCGTTGGAGAACACCGGAAACTCGACCGGGAATCCGCCGGCTTCGATAACGCCGCGTTTTACGTGTTCAGCAATCGTGCGGAAGTGAGCGTTGCAGGGGGTCAGTTCCGACCAGGTGTTGCAAATGCCGATGATCGGCTTGCCTTGAAACTGATGATCGGCAATGCCCTGATTTTTCATCCAGCTGCGGTACATGAAGCCGTTCTTATCGGCGCTGCCAAACCATTGGGCGGAACGCAGTGGCGGGGTTTTATCAGACATGGCGGCTCTCTTATTGTATGACTAATTGATTTTTATGGAGCTAAAGTAGCTGCAAAAAAGCCACTTTGGAAGAGTTGTTGCGTAAATAGTATTACTATATAGTCGATTCGACTGAGAGCTGATCCTGGTGTGTTTTCACCTGAGGCCACTCCAGAGGTGCCATAACAAAAACAATGGGAGACCGTCTCATGAGCCAGGAACTCCGGCTTATTCGTCGCATCACGCTCAAACTGATTCCCTTTCTGGTCTTGCTGTACCTGATTGCTTACGTGGATCGCTCGGCAGTCGGCTTCGCCAAACTGCACATGGGTGCTGACGTCGGCATTGGTGACGCCGCCTATGGACTGGGCGCAGGCTTGTTCTTCATCGGTTACTTCCTTATGGAAATCCCCAGCAACCTGATGCTTGAGCGTTTCGGCGCCCGGCGCTGGTTCGCGCGGATCATGATCACCTGGGGCGCCATCACCATCGGTATGGCCTTTGTGCAAGGGCCCCATAGCTTTTATGTCATGCGTTTTCTGCTGGGGGTGGCCGAGGCCGGTTTCTTCCCGGGGGTGCTGTACTACATCACCCAATGGTTCCCGGTGCGTCACCGCGGCAAGATTCTGGGGTTGTTCATCCTCTCGCAACCCATCGCCATGATGATCACCGGGCCTATCTCCGGTGGTTTGCTGGGCATGGACGGCGTGCTCGGCCTGCATGGCTGGCAGTGGCTGTTTATCGTGATCGGCACCCCGGCGATTTTGCTGACCTGGCCGGTGCTGCGTTACCTGCCTGACGGCCCGCAACAGGTCAAATGGATGGATCAGCGAGAAAAGGACTGGTTACTGGGTGAGCTGGAAAGCGACCTGCAAGCCTACGGGCAAACCCGTCATGGCAACCCGCTGCATGCGTTGAAAGACAAGCGCGTGTTGCTGCTGGCGCTCTTCTACCTGCCGGTGACCCTGAGTATTTACGGGCTCGGGCTGTGGCTGCCGACATTGATCAAACAGTTTGGCGGCAGTGACCTGACCACCGGTTTTGTGTCGTCGGTGCCTTATGTGTTCGGCATCATCGGCTTGCTGTTCATCCCGCGCAGCTCGGACCGCCTGAACGATCGTTATGGCCACCTTGGCGTGCTGTATGTGCTCGGCGCCATCGGGCTGTTTTTCAGCGCCTGGCTGACCGTGCCCGTGCTGCAACTGGCAGCCCTGTGCCTAGTGGCTTTTGCGCTGTTCTCCTGTACCGCGATTTTCTGGACCTTGCCCGGGCGTTTCTTTGCAGGCGCCAGTGCGGCTGCCGGGATTGCCCTGATCAATTCAGTGGGCAACCTGGGCGGTTACATCGGCCCGTTCGTGATTGGCGCCCTCAAGGAATACACCGGGCACCTGGCCTCCGGCCTGTATTTCCTGTCGGGCGTCATGGTGTTCGGCCTGTGCCTGACTGTTGTGGTGTACCGCCAGCTGGAGCGCAAGCACGTGCTCAAACCCAACGAATTCGCGGCCAGCGCCCAGCCTGCTACCCATCCCTGAACTGCCCGAGTGAGGCTCATCATGCGTTTAGTACAGTTTGAATTGAACAATGGCCAGCGCCGTGTAGGCGTCGTGCAAGACGGCCTGATTCGGGAAGTCGTTGATTGCACCAGCGTGCGTGAGGTGGCATTGGCTGCCATTGAAGCCGGTGTGTCGCTGGCGCAGCAGATTGAGGCACTGGGGCTGGGCATTACCCACGACTATCAGGCGCTACTGGACGAGTGCCGGATTTTGCCGCCACTGGATCACCCGGACCCGGCCCATATGTTGATCAGCGGCACGGGGCTTACCCATCTGGGCAGTGCGGCGGCGCGGGACAAAATGCACCAGCAGACCCACGACGAGACGGCGCTTACTGACACCATGCGCATTTTCAAATGGGGCGTGGAGGGGGGTAAACCGGACGCAGGTGAGGCAGGTGTGCAACCCGAATGGTTTTACAAGGGCGACGGCAGCATTGTTGTGCGGCCCGGTGAAGCGTTTCCATTGCCGCCGTTTGCCGAAGATGCGGGTGAAGAGCCTGAAATCGGTGGGCTGTACGTCATCGGCCATGACCGCAAGCCGTATCGACTGGGCTTCGCCGTCGGTAACGAGTTTTCCGACCACGTCATGGAGCGCAAAAACTACCTGTACCTGGCCCACTCCAAACTGCGCAGTTGCTCGTTTGGCCCGGAGCTGCGGGTCGGCGACTTGCCGCCGCATTTGTCGGGCAGCAGTCGCATTCTGCGTGATGGCCAAGTGCTGTGGGAGAACGAATTCCTGAGCGGTGAAGCCAACATGTGCCACAGCCTGGAAAACCTCGAATACCACCACTTTAAGTACACCCAGTTTTTGCGGCCGGGCGACGTGCACGTGCATTTTTTCGGCACCGCGACGCTGTCGTTTGCCGATGGTGTGCGCACCCGTCCGGGTGATCGCTTTGAAATCACGCAGTCGGCCTTCGGCGCACCGTTGATCAACGGCATTGCACCGGTCGACGCGGTGTTCGAACCCGGCGCTGTCGGTACACTTTGAAAGGAGAGCAGGTATGACTCAGATTCTCGGCCACAACTACATTGGCGGCCAACGCAGTGCGCAAGGCAGCGTCATTGTTAAAAGTGTGGACGCCAACACCGGCGAAGCACTGGCCTACGACTTCTATCAGGCCACGTTGCCAGAGGTTGACCGCGCGGCCCGTGCAGCGGCCGCCGCTTACCCGGCTTATAAAAGCGTGAGCGCCGAGCATCGGGCAACGTTTCTGGACGCCATTGCCGATGAGCTGGATGCATTGGGCGATGAGTTTGTCGCCCTGGTATGCCGTGAAACCGCACTCCCGGCCGCCCGTATTGCAGGCGAGCGTGGCCGCACCAGCGGGCAAATGCGTCTGTTTGCCAAGGTACTGCGCCGGGGCGATTTTTATGGCGCGCGCATCGATCAGGCGTTGCCGCAGCGCAGCCCGTTGCCCCGTCCGGACTTACGCCAGTACCGCATCGGTCTGGGGCCGGTCGCCGTGTTTGGCGCCAGTAATTTCCCGCTAGCATTTTCTACGGCGGGCGGGGATACCGCTTCTGCGCTGGCCGCTGGCTGTCCTGTGGTGTTCAAGGCGCACAGCGGGCATATGGCCACCGCTGAACAGGTGGCCGATGCCATCCTGCGTGCGGCTGAGCGCACCGGTATGCCACAGGGCGTGTTCAATATGATTTATGGCGCCGGGGTCGGGGAGGCGCTGGTCAAGCACCCGTCGATTCAGGCGGTAGGCTTCACCGGATCGCTCAAGGGCGGGCGCGCGTTGTGTGACATGGCCGCTGCACGGCCCCAGCCGATTCCGGTCTTTGCTGAAATGTCGAGTATCAACCCGGTCATCATTCTGCCGCAGGCGCTGGCGGCGCGCAGTGCCACCGTGGCCCGCGAACTGGCGGCCTCTGTCGTACAAGGCTGCGGTCAGTTTTGTACCAACCCCGGGTTGGTGATTGGCCTGCGCTCGAGCGCCTTCACGGCTTTCATCGAACAACTGGCCGGGCAAATCAACGAACAGCCTGCGCAGACCATGCTCAACGCCGGAACGCTGGCCAGCTACGCCAAAGGCGTCAGCCAACTGGAGCGCCACCCGCGCATCCAACACATCGCTGGCCTGGAACAGCACGGTGCGCAGGCCAGGCCGCAGGTGTTCAAGGCCGATGTGCGTCTGCTGCTTGAAGGCGATCCGGTGTTACAGGAGGAAGTGTTCGGGCCGACCACGGTGGTTATCGAGGTCGAGCATGCCGAGCAACTGAACGCTGCGATCAACAGCTTGCACGGTCAACTCACCGCCACCCTGATTGGCGAGCCTGAAGACCTGCAACAGTTCTCGGGGTTAACGCCTTTGCTGGAGCAAAAAGTCGGGCGCATCTTGATTAACGGTTACCCGACGGGGGTTGAGGTGTGTGATGCCATGGTGCACGGGGGCCCCTATCCGGCGACGTCCGATGCCCGGGGTACTTCGGTCGGGACCCTGGCGATCGACCGTTTTCTGCGCCCGGTGTGTTTCCAGAACTACCCGGACAGCCTGCTGCCCGATCCGTTGAAAAACGCTAACCCGCTGGGGATTCAGCGCCTGGTGGATGGCCAGAGCACGCGCAACAGCCTGTAAGCGCATCGGGGGTTGGCCTGTGGTCAGCCCCCGTCATAGCCCGCTACCACTCACGGCGTGGTAAATCCTTTAACTCTTCCTGTCAGGCAGGGGCTCATCCCTGCGCCTTGATAAGGAAGTACGCATGTCTGATTCCGCCCCCTCAGCCTTACCGATGTATGCCACTTACGTGATCCAGCGTGCGGTGGCTGCACAGTTTGCAACCCGTCCCACAGTGCGCACCGTGGTCACGCACTTACTGACAGAGCAGTTGAATCAATCCTTCAGGCAACACGCCTTCGATCTCTCTAAAACCTACCTTGTGTTGACGGTCGACGCCGAAGGTAAAGCCCTGTCCACTCAGCGCTACCGTTTGTTGATAGAGGTGTTGCTGGAGCATATCGCCCGCAGAGAACCGCTCAACTACCGGTACTACACCGCCCAAGACTGTTTCGTCGCCATGAGCGATACGGCACCGCCCGCTGGCGGATTCACCTCAATCGAGCCGATGCGTCAGATCGAGCCGGTTCTGCTCGATGTCATGCGTCTCTGGCAGGATGCTCTGCAAGAGGCGCACGTTGCGTACTGGAATCAACCTGCCGACACCGGTACCAGCCGCATGCTCTGGCTGGGGCAGATGATTCAGGATCAACTGCTGGCGGGCATTGAACGTGCGGCCGACCTCACGCAACACCAACGCAACACTTTGCGACAGGTTGTGCGCTACCCCCACCGCAATGAACGCCTCAGGCAACGCACGCCAGAGGCGAAGCTATTTGACGCGAGCGTGAAGGTGTACAGCGTGGCAGGCCGTTTTGTCGCCGGGCGTACGTTCAATGTGGTGACGCCGCAGATCCTGATCGAATGCGTCGAAGGCAAGCAGGCCCGCTGGTTCTACTGCACGCCGGGCGGCACCATTGAGTGTTTTACGCAGCTGCACCGTTTTACCCGTACCTGGAGCATGGCGTTCGGCTCCCTCTATCACCTTGAGCGGGTCACGTGTGTGTTGTACGAACCGGCAGGCAATTTTCTGGATACCCAGGCGATGTGTGTGCTGGAACGTCAACTGGACGCCATCCGGCACCTGGATCAGCCGATGTCCATTTCGGTTCTGGAGCAGCGCTTGCGCGAGATCACGGACACCGCTGCGGTGTTTGAGGTACGTGAAAACGCTACGCCGCTGAACTTGGCGCCGGTCTATTCAGCGCTTCCACTGTGGTTGCGCGAAGCGTCGGCAGCGGACCGTTTTGAATATCGCTCGCAGTTGGTGGCGCTGGCCAGTGCCTACACGCGGTCGATGGGCAAACGCTTTAACGATGACATTCCTGACCTGCACGCCTACACCGCCCAGGCGTTGCGCCAGCAGATGTTGCTCGACCAGCCACAGGCGGCGGGGTACGACCCTGATGACATAGTGCTGACCTTTGTCGACCCGGTCGGCCCGGGCGGCGAGGGCACCATCGGTACATTGAACAGCTTTACCCTGACCCTGACCGAACTGGCCATCGAGAATTTGAGTGCCGCCCGAGGTAGTCGCATGACCATTCATCATGCCAAGGGACAATTGATCCAGGCGTGGTGGATGACGCCGGACTACATCAGAGGCTTGATACAGCGTGTGGATATCGGCCAACGCTACCCGCAATGGATCAATGAGTGCCTGACGGCCCATCCGGACGAGGCCCTGCGTCGCGAAAAACTGTTCACCGAAGAACTGCGAGCGCAGCTCCCGCTGCAGGCGCTGGAATGCAAGATCCGCCACACGGGTTACTTCACCGAGCGTGGATTTCAACTGGTCAAGGCCTTGATGCACCTCGACCCGCACATGCGCAAAGTGGGCGAGCAGCCCGTGTGCATCAGGCCGCTGATGCTGCTCTCGGCGCCCACCATTGCCCCCCATACCGTGCGCAGCATGTTTATCATCGGCCCGGCCGATGTAAACGCCGGGTGTCATGTGCTGTATCGCCCGTTACACCAAGAGCCCTTGGTGGAGTACCCCTCATGGCGAACCCTGTTCGCTGCGATTGCACGCCCCGGGGAGCTTCAACGCAGCGTCTTGCAATGGCTGCCAGCCCAAGCGCGTCCGCTGTATGAAGCGGGCGGTTTTTATCGTCTCCATCTGCCGTCGTACAACGTCCACGACGACCACTCGTTCCCCGTGATCCCTGGCGCCGCCCGATTGGGAGAGTTCGCCCTGGGTCAGCACTTCATGCACGACCTGTACCTGGAAATGGCGCGAACATTGAGCGAGCTGGCAGACCGACAAACCGTCTCCAATGCCGAACAACGCTGGCAATCGTTGATCACCGGTGGCTGGCTTTTGTTCAGTGCGGTTGTGCCTAACGTGCCGTTGGCCTGGCCGCTGCGCGTGATTGCGGGCGTCAGCCTGACCTACCTGGCCGTGCAAAATGACATAGAGGCCTTGCGCGCGCCTGATGAGCAGGGCAAAGCGCAGGCCCTGATTGATCTGTTATTTAATTGTGCATTGGTCTTGCTGCATGTTCGCCCCGTGACCGGCCAACCTGGCGGGCTGCGGCAAACGCCGGATGCAGTGCTTCTGCCTGCCAGGCTGAGGGCGCGCGCCGCACAGCCCCGACCTGCGGTTGCCGCCGCAATTGAACTGGCGCAAGCGCATGACGTGGATATCCCGGTGGGCAATCAACAAACCGAACTGGATTTTTCGTGGTTTACCAGCCCGCAGGTCAAATACACAAAGTGGCAATTGACTTGGTTTGACCGCCATCACATCGAAGGCTTCCAAAGCGACGAGCCCGCCATTGACCGTGGTCCGTACCGTGGTTTGCGTGTGTTGAAGCACCGTTTATATGCCGAGGTCGATAACTGGGTGTATCGGGTGCAACTGGAGGGCGAGGATGTCTATCTGGTCAGTCCTGACGACCCGCAGAATCGGGGGCCTCGTATTGTGAGCAATGACCGGGGCGTCTGGACTTACGACCTAAACCTGCGGCTGCGCGGCGGCGCACCGAAAACACGCTTGCAGGTCAAGAAAGAACAGCGCATCAGGCGCCTGACTGAACTGCGCGAACAATTGGTGCAGTACAACGCGCGTGCCAAAGTGCTGGAAGCTGAGATGACGGCAGCGCAAACACTCAGTGACAAGCTCAATAAGCTCGAACTTGAGTCAACGCCTTTGCCCAAACGGCGCGCTGCACTGGAAAACTTCATTGCCATCATGGAGCGTCAAAAGCCTGAATACGAAGCGGCATTGGAGCTGTTTCGGGAAAAGCAGGAAGTGCTGTCCGAAGAAAAAGATCCCACCAATTTGGTGGGCTTTTACAAGTACCTGATTCGCCTGACCAGCACCCTGTTTGATAGTTACCTGTGGCTGACGGGTATTTACAAGTTGCAGCACCCCGAGGTGTTCAGCACCGAAGGCCGGTTTGTAAGCACCGAGTTGCTGCGTGCCGCGGCCTACCGGGCAGACTGCCGCGCGATCGTGGAGGCTTTTGACAAAGCGGCCGCCTATTATCGCGAACTGGACGATTACATCTGCAAGCTGCGGGCGGTACCAAAGTTGGGGCACGCCACGGCCATCGAGGCGCAGAAGCACTACGTCGCGTTTGTGCAGGCGGACACGGATTACTTTCGCTCCGCTGTGGTATGCCGTGCCTATCAATTACTCGTGCTACCCGACTTGATCATCGATGCCCCCGGCAGCGCGGCTTGGGTTAGCGTGCGAAGCCTGTTGACGGATTTGTTTTACACGGCACAAAGTCAATACGCGCTGGAAGACCGCGCGTTGTTTACCCTGGCCGAGCGCATTGAAATCCTCACTGACATCCGTGAGCGTTATGCCCGTGCAGACGATGCACTGGGGATCTTTCGAGAAGAGGTGGGGCAACACCTGGACACGCAGGCGTTTGAAAAGGTGCTCTCGGCACTGGCCGAGCTGGACCAAGACGCGGAGGCGATGTTGCAAGAGCAGGCCAGGGAGCAATCACAATGGTTGCCCGCGCAGTCATTGCCCGTGCGAACACCTACGTACACGCGCAAGATCGTGCGCACGCGCAAAAAAGGCATATTGGTCGGCACGGCCCGAAAAGACGTGAATCTGGGGGATACCGATGTGGTGGATGTGGGCGATGTGTCAGGCGCCAGTGCACGCAGTACCAGCCCTTCACCCCATTTGACAGTGGCCTTCAAACGCACCGCGCCTGATGAATGGGTTGAAATCGAATCGCCCGTGATCACCGTCGAACGGCCGTTGTCGGTCTTGAAAACCGAAGCCAATGCGCTGATTGAGGGCGTGAGTGGGCAGATCCGCAGGGTCAAAGGGTACGCCAGGCGTTCAAAATTCCCGGTGGAGCTGGAAGAAATACTGGAGCGGTATGCGCTGAAGCTTGACCAATTGGTGCTTGAAATAAAAAAAGCTGCCCCCGATCAGTCTGCCGTTGAGCATCCCAAACCCGGCACGCCGGGCATGTACATCAAACGTCTGCAAAGCAGTGCCGCCCAGTTGCGGGCCCAAGGGATTGAGTTGCTGTTGTCAGTGCCGCCCACCAGTGCCACGGTCGAGTTTCTGCTGCAAAAGCGCCAGGTCAATCTGCTCAAACTCGGCCCACGGGTGCCGATGCGTGGTGAACGTCAGGATTTTGTTCAGGAATACGCGATCAACAATCAGGCAGGCGTAACCCTCTGGTATGCGCACTTGCATTACAAAGCGCTCAATAGCGCAGCGCAGAGCGTCGAAGCCGCTCACTTCAAACTGGCGGCCCAGCGTTATGCCAGTCAGCCGGCAGAAGATGCCAAAGCCAAGCCCGGGCGAACCCCGGTTCAGGTGTACTACGCACCTATCAGTCAAAAGATGCTGACTGAACGTTTTCTGTCGCTTGACGCCCAGTGAGAGAGCTAAAGACGCTGGTTTGACCTATCATTGCGCCTTTCCAACAGGTGAATGATTAATGAGCGATTCAAACCAGACCTTGCGTGCAGCCCTTGAAACCAGCGACATGCTGATCATCGACGGGCTGCACGCCTGGGATTTTTCTCTGGATGATGTGCAATTGCTCATCAAGTGCATGGATGGACGCGCTGAAAAGCGCTGGCGCTTCGTTACGCAGCAGCTTGAGGTGTCGGTTTTTGATGAAAGCCTGCAAAGCTGGACCCTCGTGGGCGACTCGGGCGAGCACCGCCTGGTTTGCCTCAGTGCTGTGAGCGCAAGCAACGATGACGAAGTCGGTGAGGTGGCTGATGAAGCTTAAATGGTTGCCGCTGTTGATGGCCTCAAGTGTTGGCGCGATGTCGGCGCAGGCTGCCTCCGAGCGCGAAGTGGAGTTGCTCGTCGGTTCCTATACCCAAGGCAAAAGCCAGGGCATCTACCGCTTGCAGTTCGACAGCGAAAAGGGGCGCATCACCCCTGAGCCGCTGCAAGTCTTCAAATCGGCCAACCCGTCGTGGTTGACGCTGTCTGCCGACCAGCAGCGGTTGTTTGTGGTCAACGAGAACGGTAAAGGGCAGGCGGATGTGGTGGGGCGCGTGAGCAGTGTTGCGATCAACCCGCGCACCAATGAGCTGACCCTGGTCAACCAGGTCAAAACCTTGGGCGAGGAGCCAACGCACTCCAGTCTGAGCCATGATGAGCGCTACCTGTTTGTGGCCAACTATGGCGTGCATGCAGACCCCGGCGGCAGCCTTGCGGTGTTGCCGATCAATGCGCAGGGCCAGTTGCAGCCCGTGACCCAAATGAGCAGCCACCCGGCCAGTCTGGTCAATCCCGAGCGCCAGTTGTCTGCGCACGTGCATTCGGTGGTGTCATCCCCGGACGGCAAATTTGTGTATGCCAACGATCTGGGCGCCGACAAGATTTTTGTCTACCGCTACGACCCTGCAGCCAACCCCGAGCATCCGCTGGTCGCCGCCGAACCGGCTGCCATTGAACTGCCCGCAGGCAGTGGTCCACGCCACCTGTTGTTCTCCCGCGATGGCAAACACGCTTACCTGACCACAGAAATGAGTGCTCAGGTGTTTGTGTTCGATTACGCCGACGGTCAGCTCACACAACGTCAGGCGGTAGAACTGGCCCCGGGCCAACCTGCCCGGAACCGCGCCGCAGGCGGCCTGCACACAAGTGCTGACGGCAAGTTCTTGTATGTCAGTAACCGGGGCAAAGCCAACGAATTGCTGGTTTTTGCGATTAACCCGGCCAATGGCGAGTTGACGCAAATCCAGCGCCGCACTGTGGAAGGCGATCACCCCCGCGAGTTCGCCTTGAGCCCGAACGGCAAGTTTGTACTGATCGCCAACCAGATGAGCAACAACATCGTGGTCGTCGAACGCGACCCGCAGACCGGCAAGTTGGGCGACACCGTACAAAACCTGTCGATGGATGCCCCGTCCGACCTGAAGTTCATCAACCGGCCGTGAACCCCGGGCCATTGCGTCTATCAAGCGGATCGCCAGGCGCAGTGGCTGCGCAGCCCTGTGAGGTCGTCAACCCTGGGTAATCAGGGGTGTTTGGCCATCACCGCGGTGAACAGCTCAGAGGTGAGGAAGCGTTCGAGCCAAGCCTGCACGTGCGGGTAGGGCGCCTGGACGAACCAGTCACGGTCTACGTGGGCAAACTGGCGTATGAACGGCGCCAGCGCCACGTCGGCCAGGGTCAAGGTGGCGCCGGTCAGGTAAGGGGTGTGTTCAAGCAGGGACTCAAGCCGCTGCAAGAATGCCGCCCCTTGCGCCCGGTAGTGTTCCACCGGGTATTCAGGGTAGCGCACGGCGTACTTGTAACGGTCCAGCAGCACCTTGAAACGGCTGTCGTTTTCGTCAATCAATGCATCGATCAAAGGCCGGGCGGGTGGCAGCCACAGGTCGGGGTCATTCTGCCCCAGCGCCCAGTGCATGATCTCCAGGCTCTGCTCGATGACCCGCCCGTCGGCGCACACCAGCACCGGCACCGTGCCTTTGGGCGATGCGGCCAGCATCTCGACCGGCTTGGCCTTGAGGCTGACCTCAATGATCGATAACGGCACACCGCTATAGCGCAGGGCCATGCGGGCGCGCATGGCGTAGGGGCAGCGCCGGAACGAGTAGAGGGTATGCAACATCATTTGACCTGCACCGTGCTCAGCCCATTGCCTTGACGCTGAACCTGAATCTGCACCGGAATCCGTTCGTGCATCTCCTGTACGTGGGAAATCACCCCGACCTTGCGCCCTTGAGCCTGCAACCCGTCCAGTGCGTCCATCGCCAGTTGCAAGGATTCGGGGTCGAGACTGCCGAAGCCTTCGTCGATAAACAGCGACTCGATTTTCAACGTGCTCGACGCCATCGACGCCAGCCCGAGGGCCAACGCCAACGACACCAAAAAGGTCTCGCCGCCTGATAACGAGTGCACCGAGCGCAGTTCGTCGCCCATCTCGGTGTCCATAACCAGTAATCCAAGCATGCTGCCGCCACGCTTGAGGCGGTAGCGGCGCACCAGTTGGCGCAGTTGGGCATTGGCATGATGGACCAACAGGTCGAGGTTATAGGCCTGTGCAATCTTGCGGAATTTGTCCCCGGTGCCCGAGCCGATCAAATCACTGAGCCGCGCCCAGCGCTGCCACTCCTCATAGGCCTGTGCCGTGCGCTGCACCAGCGCCTGATTGGCCTGGGTGCGCCGGTCGTCTTCGGCTTGTTGCGCGCGCAGCCCGGCGCTCAGTTGTTCACAGTCCTCAAGTTGTGCGGTGAGCGCTTCAAGTGCCTGGGTCAGGGCCTGGGCGTCCAGATTGCCGTTGGCCTGCGCCTGATGCCGGGCGAGTTGCTGTTCGCGCTCCTGAAGCAGAACCCGTGCTTGTTCCAGCTGTTTTTCAGTGCTTTGCAGACGCTCGCGCAATGCCCGCACCTGCGGCTCGTCATGGGCCAATAACTGGCGCAGACGTGCGTCATCCACGCCGGTGTGCACGCCACGCCATTGGGCGACGTGAGCCGTTAACGTGGTGTGCTCCTGCTCAAGCGCTTGCAAACGCTCACGCTGCGCCTTGAGCTCGGCCGTCAGCTGGATCTGCTGGCGCGTGGTGGCCTGCAGCGTGTCGCTGGCTTGGGCTTGTGCTGCGCGGGCCTGCTCCTGTGTCTGTTCGAGGTGCTGCTGCCAGGCCTCGGCGCTGCTGTGTTCGCCCAGCAGCGCCTGCAAGGCTTGGCCGCTCGAATGGTGCTGCGCGCGCAGTTCGTTCAGCGCCTGCTCCAGCGCGTCGCGCTGTGAGCACTGATGGCTGTGCTGAACCTGCTCGTGCTCGATTGTCTGATTGCGCGCCGCGTACGCGTCGAGTTCGTCGCGTTGTTGTTCCACTTGCGCAAGCCGCTCGGCCACCTGCTGATCCAGCGCCATGAAACAGGCCGACGTGTGCTGGCGCAATTCGGTCAAGCGCTCGGCAGTCAACACGCTGGAAAAGGCCGTCAGTTCTTCTTCAAGCCGCTGGGCATCGGCGTTGAGCTGCACTTGCTGGTCGGCCAATTGCCGGGCTGCCAACTGGCTGGCGTCGTTGTTGCGCTGGATGTCGCCTTGCAGTTGTGCGGCGTCCTTTTGCAGGGCGAGCAGGGTGTTCTGGCGCGCCTCGTCACGGCTGATGCTGTAGTGCAGCTGTTCAAGCCGATGGACCAGCCACTGCTCACGTTTAGCCGGGGGTTGGTCTTGCCATTGCGCATGGTGTGGGTGCGCTTCCAGGTGCGGGGCGAGCGCCTGTTGGTCGTCCAGAAGCTGCTGATGTTGCAGGCGCAGTTCGCGCAGTTGTGCATTCAGGCCGCTGACGTTTTCACGCAGTTGGTCGAGGGTGGCCTTGAGCGTGTCCACGGCCTTGCGGGCATTGGCTTCTTCGCTTTCGTCGTGGCGCGTCAGGCTCTGCAACATCGCTTCGGGCTGATGGTACGGGTGCTCGTGGCTGCCGCAGACCGGGCACGGCTGGTTGTCCTGCAAGTGTTCGCGCAGCTCTTCAACACTGGCGCTGCGGGCCAGTCGCTGGCGCTCCAGCAGTTGGCGCGTGACGTTCAACGCCTGTTCGGCCGCCTCGTACTGCTTTTTGGTCTGGGTGCCGTGTTCGATCAGCTGTTCGCGTTCTGTTTGCAGCGTCTGCAATTTGCTTTGCAGGGCCAGCAGCCGGGCGTCCAGCGCCTGTTGAGTGCTGCACAGGCGTTGCAAGTCTTCGTAATCGCGCTGCTGCTGGCGATTGTCCTTGAGCAGGCTGCCCAAGGTCTGGATTTGCTCGTTGACGGCGTGAGGCTCGGCCGCGGCTTCCTGAAACAGGATTTCCAGGCTATTGCGCAGCTCAGTCAGTTGTTGCGCAGCGTGCAGGGCACGTTGCTCCAAGGCCGGCAACTCTTGTTGCCCTGTGTTCAAGGTGTTGCTCAACCGCACCAGTTGTTGCAAGCGCGGCCGCCAGGCGTCCCAGGCACTGGCCAGCGGTGCCAGTTCCGCGCTGTGTTCAAGCTGTTGCGCAATCAGCGACAGGTGTTCGGTACTGCGTTGCTGGCGCTCGACGAGGGTGTCGAGCCGCTGCTGGCCCGATGCACAGGCGGTGTCGGCTTGCTGCTTGAGGGCATGTTGCTTGTCGAGCGTTTGATTGAGCCGTTGCAGGTTGGCCTGTTCTGCATAGGCGTGTTGCAGGGGCGTGGCGCACTGCTGGTGCGTGGCCTGGGCCTGTTCTGTCGCCAGGCGCGCAGCCTCTAACGTGTGCTCCAGTTGCGCATGTTGGGCCTGCAATTGCGTGTGTTGCAGTGCCTGGCTGGCAATCTGGGCGGCGAGTGGACTGACCTGCGTGTCCAGCTCGGCCAACCGTGAAAACTGATGGCGCTGGGGGGCCAGTTGGTCGAGCAAATGCAGGGTTTCGCGTTCGCTGCACTGGCTGTCCCACAGCCCTTGCGCCTGTTGCAATTGCTCGGCGGCGCTGTGTTGCTGTTCCTGCAGCTCGCGCAAGACCTTGAGCCACGCATGTTGCTGCTCTAGCTGTTTGAGTTGCAGTTGCCGTGCCTTGAGCTGTTCCTGGGCCAGGGTGAAGTGTTGGTTCAGTTCGCTGCGCGCTTGCGGCGACAGAGGCGTAATGCCCACCGCTTGGTCCTGTAGCTGCTTGTGCAGGTCGCGGGTTTCCTTGGCCTTGTCGAAAGCGCGTTTGCCCAGCCGGGTGTACAGCGCGGTGTCGGTGAGTTTTTCCAGCAGTTCGCTGCGTTCGTTGTCGTCGGCCTTGAGGAAGGCGCTGAACTCGCTTTGGGCCAGCATCACGGCGCGGGTGAACTGTTCGAAGTTCAAGCCCAGCCGGGCTTCAAGCTGGACCTTGTAGTCACCTTTCTGGCTGGCCAGCAATTGATCGCTGTCCAGATCGCGCAGGCTTTGGCGGCTGGCCTGGAGCTTGCCAGTGGCCTTTTCCCGCGCCCGGTTGGCCTCCCAGCGCGCCCGGTAGCGGCGACCGTCAATGCCGACAAAATCCACTTCGGCATAGCCTTCACCCGTGCCGCGGCGCAGCAGCGTGCGGGGGTCGCCGGTGGCGATCTCGCCGTCGACGTCTGGCACTTTGGCATCGCGGCCGGTGTTGTTCAGGCGCGGCACGGCGCCAAACAACGCCAGGCACAAGGCGTCCAACAGGGTGCTTTTACCGGCGCCTGTGGGGCCGGTAATGGCGAACAGACCGGCGCTGGCCAAGGGCTCGGCGGTGAAATCCAGCTCAAACGGCCCCGCCAGCGAAGCGAGGTTTTTCAGGCGGATGGCGAGAATTTTCATGGCTGTTCGCCCTCCAGCTGTACGTCTTGCAGCAACACGGCAAAGTCCTTGAGGGTCTGTTCATCGGCTTCTCGGCCGTAGCTTTCTTGCCAGGCCCGGCTGAACAGCTCCTGCGGGGTCAACTGGTCGAGTTCGATCAGCCGCGAGCCGTCATCCTCGTCCGCACCTTTGCCCTTGCCCGCGTAGTCGGCGCTGATGCGCACCAGGCGCACGGACTTGCCTTGCAGGGCGGTTTCAATCTGCTGGCGCAGGTCCGGCTGGGGTTCGTCGAGTACCACGCGCACTTCGAGCCAGGGCTGGCGCTGGGGATCGGCCAGCAGGTCAACGTCCGGCAGGCCGCTCAACTGCGAGAGAATCTCGGCCAGAGGCGCCGGGCCGATGCGTTGCAGGTTCACAGCACGAGGGATCAGTAAGGGCTCAACGCTGACCAGGGTTTCGCCCTCCAGTTGCACTTCCAGCACCTGATGCGGGTAGCTGATTTCTGAAAAGGACAGGGGGATGGGCGAACCGCAATAGCGAATCCGCTCTTCACCATTGACCTTCTGCGGCTTGTGCAAATGCCCCAGGGCCACGTAGCTGATGCTCGGGCCGAACAGGCTGGCGGGCAGCGCTTCGGCGTTGCCGATGATCAGGCTGCGCTCCGAGTCTTCGGACACCGAGCCGCCGGCCATGTGTGCATGGCTGATGGCTATTAATGCCTGGCCGGGATGGCGCTTGGCGTTAGCGGCCTCGATCAACCACTCATGCACCTGACCGATGCCACGCAGGTAGTCATCGCCCAGATGTGCGCCCGTGACCTCGGCAGGGCGCAGGAAAGGCAACGCCAGGCACCAGGCCGCGATGCGTCCGCTGGCATCGGGCAGCGGGATCATCAGGCGTTCGGCATCCAGTTGACCATCGTCCAGCCACAACACGCGGCCCAGCGCGTGGGTGCGCAGACGCCGCATCAACGGGGCGGGCAGCTCAATGCGTGAGCCGGAGTCATGGTTGCCGGCAATCATCACGATGGTCAGCGCGGGTTGTTGTTCATGGGCGCTGACGATGAAGTCGTAAAGGCGCTCCTGCGCTTTGACCGGCGGGTTGACCGTGTCGAAGATGTCGCCGGCAATCAGCAGCACGTCGGGTTGTCGGGCGGCCAGTTGGCTCAACAGCCAGTTGAGAAAACAGGCATGTTCGAAGTCACGTTCCTGGCCATGGAGGTTTTGCCCCAAATGCCAGTCAGATGTGTGAAACAGGCGCATAACAGAATCCGTTAAAAAAGGTCATCAGCGGTGGCGACAGGCATGCTGAATTGCTGTCGATACCTCGAAATTATTTGGGGTAGAGCGGCGGCAGGCTACTCGGCTCGCTGCCGGGGTCTTGCTCGCGTTCGATCGCCGGAATGCTGCGAATGGCCTTCCATAAGTCTTCACCTTGCCAATGCTGGCCGGACTCGCTGTAGAGGGCGCCATTCAGGCCGTCCAGCGCATCCGACAACAACACAAAGCGTGCGGCCATGTCTGCCAGGGTTTCCGGCTGCTGGCGTGCCCAGGCATCCAGTGCCTGTCGGGTTGCCTGCGGGTCGTTGGCCAGGCAAGCGCGCTTGAGGTCATCCAGTAGCGTGCGGGGGCTGGGCCCGGTGTGCGCGGCTCGCAAAATGGCCGGCTGCCAGCGGGCGCGCCACCACAGGCCGAAGCCGATCAGCGTCGAGCAACCCAGTACGAAAGTGCTGAGTTGCCACAGCCACAGCGACGAATTATCGCTCAGGGGGCGTGCCGTATTGCTGGCCGCAGCGTCCACGGCCAAGTCCGGATTGGCGGCGACTTGCAGCGTGCGCGCCGGTAAATAGCTGCGCTCAAGGCGGTCTTCGTGGGTGTTCCACCACACCACTTCAACAGCGGGCAATTCGACTTGGCCCACGCGGGTGGGCACCAGCGCCTCGCGCTCCTCGCGGCTGCCGATCAGGCCGTTTTCGGTGATTTGGTTGCTCAGTTGCGGCAGGTCCGGGTAGCGCCGTAACCCGTTGACGTCGGTAGCGGTGAGCGCGGGTAATTGCGCGCTGGACAGCCCTTCAGCCTTGAGCGTAAGGGTTCGGGTAAGCGAGTCGCCGACCATGCAGTGATCGGGCTCGGGGTTCCAGGTTTCACTCATGCTCAGGCTGCGAGCGGGCAGCCATGCAGCGTTGCTCGGGTAGTCTTGCGGCTTGGGTTTGACCTTGAGCGGGATGTCCGGCGAAGTCACATGCACCAGCTTTCCCGGTATCGGGCCCAAGGGCGCCGGGGCGTTGGACTGTTGGCTGTCGACCTGAGTGGCGCTGAAGGTTTGCGCAGGCACCAGCAGCTCGCCGCTGTGCTGCGGGTAGATCCCGTAGCGCATTTCGATGACGCCGTGGCGCACGCCGTTAATCAGCTTTTCGTAGGTGCGCGACTCACCGAGCTGTTCGACGATGGCATCGCTCAGGTGCAACGGGGTCAGGCTGCTGTCGTCGTACAACGCAACCGAGTGGTAAATGCGCAGGGTCAGGATGGCTTGCGCCTGCACATAAACGCTGGACTGGTCGAGGCTGGACTCAATAAAAACCGGGGCCAGTTCGTTGTCGCTGACCACACTCTGGCTGACCGTCAGGCTGATCGGTTGACTGCGGTGATCGCCAACCTGCAGCGGCGGGATCACCACCGTGCCGGTGCGTTTGGGTTGCAGGGTGATGATCCAGCGCGTGTTGGCCTTGTTGCTGTCGCTCAGGTTGGTCAGTTGATTGACCTGGCGCGTGCCGCGCACCTCAAACAGGTCGTTGAGGGGCGTGAGGTCAGGCTTGCCAAATTGCGTGGCGTCATTGGATTCCAGCGTCAACTCGACGGTTTCGCCCGAGTTAAGGTGATCGCGGTCGACACTGGCGACCAGCCCCAGTGCTTGGGCGGGCAGCGTCCAGCACCACAGCAAAAGTAACAAAGCACAAAGGCGGTTCATTGAGGCGTGTCCTGATGTTGCTGCTGTTCGTACCAAAATTTTCGTCGCAACAGTTCGCTGGGGTTGTCGGGAATCTGTTTCAGCCATTGCTCCAATGCCTGCCGGTGTTCTTCTTCGATGGGCCGGGCGGCAGGCGGTGCTGGGGCGGTAGCGGGCTCTGCCTCGGGTTCGCCGGGTGCAGCGGGTTGGGCGTCCGGTGGGGCGGCATCGTGTGGATTGAGCTCGCCCGAGGGCGTCGCCACCGTGCTGTTGTCTTGCTCGCGGGTGTTGACGCCGGCCGTGCCCGGGGTTGGCGTGCTGATCGGGGGCGGGGTGTCAGGTGCCGGGTGCTCGGCTTCGGGTGGCGGGTCCGGCGCCGGGGGTTGCGCGTGCTGCTCAGCCAGCAGTTTCTCGATCAATGCTTTGTTCTGGGCTGCGGCCAGTAGTTCGGGCTCACGTTCAAGCGCCTGCTCGTAGGCGTCAACGGCAGCTTCCAGCTCGCCCGCCATGGCCAGCGCATTGCCGCGATTATAGTGGGCGCTGGCGCTGTTGACCTCGGCAAAGCGCTGGGCTGCAGCGGTGTAGTCACCCGCTTGATACAGCGCCAGCCCTTGCCACATCGGATCATCAAAATGCTCCACAGCTTGCAGCGGTTTTTTCTGCTCCAGCAAGCGTTGGCCCTGTTGGTCGGGACGTAGCCAAAGGTCGGTAAAGCTGAAGGCATAGCCGGGCTGCGGCAACATGAGCAGCAGCGGCAGGCAGAACAACCAGCCGCGACGCCCGGCACAGGCTGCGAGCAGCAACAGTGGCAACAACAGCCAGTAACCCTGGTCGGCCCATGTATCAAGGCGTTGGGTCTGGCCGTCCGCACGCAGGTGTTGTGCACCGTCCAGCAGGCCCAGCCCGCGCAAATCGTTGTCATCCAGACGCGCCTGACGGTAGCGGCCGCCGACGTCCAGGATGAAGCTGCGCAAATCGGGGCTGTCGAGGCGAGGCAACAGGATGGCGCCCTGGTCGTCTTTGAGCAGTTGACCGTTTTCATCGACCACCGGCGCTCCGTCGCGCGTACCGACACCGAGCATCAGCAGCGGCGGTGCGCGGCTATCCAGCACTGCGCGGATGCCTTCACGTTCCTGCTCGCTGAGGGATGAGCCAATCAGCAGCAGTCGACCCTGACCCAGCCCGCCCTGATTCAGCAACTGCAAGGCTTTACCGACCGCCAGATCGGCGCGATGGCCCGGCTCAGGCATGATTGAGGGTTTGAGCGCTTCAAGCAGGTTGCGGCTGGTCGCCAGGTCGTCAGACAGAGGCACCAGCGTGTGGGCGCTACCGGCGTACACAATGACTGCTGTTTGCGCGTCGCTGCGGTTTTGCAGCAGGTCGTATACCTTGCGCCGTGCTTGTTCCAGGCGATTGGGCGAGCTGTCGGTGGCCAGCATCTCGGGGGTCAACTCCAGCATCACCACCAACGGATCGGCGGGTTTTTGCGTGGATTGCTCCACCCGTTGCCAGCTCGGGCCCATCAGTGCCAGCGCCGCCAACAGCCAGGCCAGCCCCAGAATCATCCATGGCAGTTTGCTGTCGCGGCCATTGCCGCCGCTCAGCAGCACCCGCTGAAACGCCACGGGCAAGATCATTTGCCAGCGTCCCGCCCTTTTTTGCCGGCGCCAGAGCTTCCACAGTAACCAGCCGAGCAGGGGCAACACCGCCAACCATTCGGGGCGGAACCAGTGCGGCCAGAAGGCGCTCATCGGCGTCTCCGCAGGCGCAGCCGTTTGAGGCGCTGGCGCCATTGAGGATGAGGTTGCAGGAGGTGCTCCTTGGTCAGCCAGCGTTGCAGCAGATTATTGGGCCACAGTTCGCGAATCACCAGCAGCACACTCAGCAGCAATGCGCACGCCAGTGGCCAGCTATACAGCGCCTTGGCGGGGCGGGCCTGGGTGGGTTGTTGCGCCACCGGTTCGAGTTGATCAAGGGTGTCCTTGATGGCTGCAAGCTCTTGACCGTCATGGGCGCGGAAGTACTGGCCGCCGGTCAGGCGGGCGATTTCCTGAAGCGCGGGCTCGTCCAGATCAACCCCGGGGTTAATGCCGAAGAGGCCTTTGGTGCTGCTGTCTTCAGGGTCAGCGCCGATGCCGATCGGGTAGATTTTGACCCCTTCTTCAGCGGCCAGGCGCGCAGCGGTCAGCGGGTCGATTTGCCCGCCGTTATTTGCGCCATCGGTGACCAGGATCAGTACGCGGCTCTGGGCAGGGCGTTGGCGCAGGCGTTTCAGGGCCAGGCCGATGGCATCGCCAATGGCCGTGTTTTTGCCCGCAATGCCAATGCGCGCTTCGTCCAGCCAGGTGCGCACGGTATGCCGATCAAATGTCAGCGGCGCTTGCAGGTAAGCCTGACTGCCGAACAGGATCAAGCCGACGCGGTCACCCTCGCGGTTTTCCAGAAAGTCGCCCAGCAGGCTTTTGACCAGATCCAGGCGGCTGACGTCTTCGTCCCGCCATTGCATGTCCGGGAAGTCCATCGACCCCGAAACGTCGACGGCCACTAACAAATCCCGGCCACTGGCGGCAATGGGCAGCGGCTCCCCGACCCATTGCGGGCGCGCGGCTGCTGTCAGCAGCAACAGCCACAACAGCATGTAGGGCGCTTGTTGGCGCCACGAAGGCAGTGTCGAACGCGCCTTGCGACGCGCCAGTTCTTCGAGGTCGCCGAGAAAACTGATTTTGAGCGCAGCTTCGCCGCTGTCCGCTACCGGCAACACAGCGCGCATCAGCCACGGCAGCGGCAACAGGGCGAACAGCCAGGGCCAGGCGAACTCAAACATGTTTGCGGATCCAGGTTTCAACCGCTTGATTGAGCCCGGCGATGGCTTTGTCATCGAGCTTGCATTCGGGTTTATAGGCGCCTTCTACCAGCACCATCCAGCGTGTCAGCCCGGCCGCGGGGCACCGGTTATCAAGGAACGCCAGCCATTTGCGGCCATTGAGGGTGTGGCTCTGGCTGTAGGGGTAATGGTTGCGGCACAAGCGTTTGAGCAGGCCATTGAGCTGTTGCAGCCAGGCGCCGGCAGGAGCGCCGTCGTAGGGCTTGGGAAAGCGCGCGAGTTCCTCAAGGGCAGCCAGACGCACCGGGTCAAGCGGTTGCTCAGCGCGCTTGGGCGAGCGTTTGGCCGGCAAATAGCGGCGTAACCACCACACGCCCCAGCCCAGCGCGGGGAGGATCACGAGCAGCAGCCACCAACCCGGAGCAGGCGGCCACAGGCCTATCGCTTGAGGCGCGATTAACGGTTGCAGTTGCTCAAGGGCGCTCATAGCGTTTTGCCGGGCCGTTTGGCATTCAGGTAATCGCGTAATTGCTCGATCATTTCGCTCTGGGTGCTCAAGGGCATCAGCAGCACCCGCAGTTTTTGCGCGAGCAGTGCCCAGCGTGCGATGCGGGCTTCGGCTTGCGCGCGGTAAGCCTGCCGCAAATCATAGTTGAGCGTGTCGAGTTCAAGCTGGGCACCGCGTTCCGCGAAGCGCAGCAAGCCCGCCGCAGGCAGCGCATGATCCAGCGGGTCGGAGAGCGGTAACAGCATCAGGTCGCAATGGCGGGCCAGCAGGCTCAATTGTTGTTCAGCCGCGTCGGTGAGGGCGCGCTCGTCGCAAATCACGATGACCAGACTGCCGGGCCGCAGTACTTCTCGAGCCCTGATCAAGGCCATGCCCAAGGCATCGCGGTCTGATTGCACCTCGGTGTGCAAGGACTGATTGACCCGCACCAGCCGGTTGAGCAGTTGCAACAGGCTTTGTTTGCTGCGCCGCGGCTTGATTTCGTAATGTTCATGGTCCCCGAACACCAGCCCGCCCACGCGGTCGTTATGGCCCAGTGCGGCCCAGCCAATCAGGCTGGCTGCTTGCGCGGCCAGTACGGATTTGAACATCAACCCCGAGCCGAAAAACAGGCGGCGGCTTTGCTCGGCAAGGATGAAAATCGGCCGTTCGCGCTCTTCATGGAACATTTTGGTGTGCGGCTCAAGGGTGCGGGCAGTGACGCGCCAGTCAATGGTGCGCACATCGTCTCCGGCCTGATACACCCGTACCTGATCGAAATCGACCCCGCGCCCGCGCAGTTTGGAGTGGTGCAGGCCCACCAGCGGGCTGCGCTGGCTGGGCGAGGAAAACAGTTGCACTTCGCGCACCCGATGGCGCATTTCGATCAACTCGGCGAGGGTGACGCGAATGCCGGGTTCGGCGGGCAGGGGGCTGTTCATCGGTCAGGCAACGGCTACGATGTCGAGAATGCGCTGCACCACGCGGTCCTGGTCGATACCGGCGGCTTCGGCCTCAAACGACAGAATGATGCGGTGGCGCAACACATCGAATAATACGGCTTGTATGTCCTCCGGGCTGACAAAGTCGCGCCCGGCGAGCCACGCGTGTGCCCTGGCGCAGCGGTCCAGCGCAATCGAGCCGCGTGGGCTGGCGCCATAGGCGATCCATTCAGCCATCTCCGGGTCGAATTTGCCGGGGGTGCGGGTGGCCATGACCAGTTGCACCAGGTATTCCTCCACGGCGTCGGCCATGTACAGGCAGAGGATTTCCTTGCGCGCTGCGAAAATGGCTTGCTGGCTGACTCGGCGTTCGGGTTTGGTCTCACCGTTCAGGGCTTCGCCACGGGCTTGCTGCAGGATGCGGCGCTCGACGGCGGCATCCGGGAAGCCGATTTTGACATGCATCAGGAAGCGGTCGAGCTGGGCTTCAGGCAACGGGTAGGTGCCTTCCTGCTCGATGGGGTTCTGGGTGGCCATCACCAAGAACAGCGGCGACAGTTCGTACGTGCTGCGCCCGACGCTGACCTGACGCTCAGCCATGGCCTCCAGCAAGGCTGACTGCACCTTGGCCGGGGCGCGGTTGATTTCATCGGCCAGCACCAGGTTGTGAAAAATAGGCCCTTGCTGGAACACGAAGCTGCCGGTTTCCGGGCGATAGATCTCGGTGCCGGTAATGTCGGCGGGCAGCAGGTCGGGGGTGAACTGAATACGATGGAACTGCGCTTCGATGCCTTCGGCGAGTTCTTTGATGGCCTTGGTCTTGGCCAGGCCAGGGGCGCCTTCGACCAGCATGTGGCCGTCAGCCAGCAGCGCGATCAGCAGCCGGTCGATCAGCTTTTCCTGACCGAGAATCTGCGTTGAAAGAAAGGTTCGCAGCGCAAGCAGCGCTTCACGATGTTCCATCGATGACTGTTCCTGAAAAGGACACCGGCGGCGCATGAATTGCGCCGGGGCTGGGGGCGTTACTTTAATCCATTGCAGGGGGTTGGGACTAATGCCAGTCGGGGTTTTTGTGGAAAAAGCACAAAACAACCCGGTTGTTGAGAATGTTGCTTATTTGCGAGCAGTGTCCAGCGACGGGTTCTGCTGTGAAAAACGCTCTGCCAGCAGGCTGGCGAAGGCATCGCGTGCCGTATGACAACCCGTTTCTCGGTGCCACACCAGCCGGTTTTGCACCGGTTGCAGGTCGTTGAAACGATAGCGCGTCAGCGCTGCGCCGGCGCCAAAGCGCTCCAGAATGCCTTCGGGCACGATGGCCAGCCCCGCCCCGGCGTCGACACAGCCGATGATACTGCCCCAGTTGGCGTACGCGACGCTGTTGATCCGCAGGTTGTGTCCGCCTAGCCACTGCTCAAGTGTGGCGCGGTAAGGGCAGCCTGCTGGCCACATGAACACGGTTTGCCGGGCGATGGCACTCAGCTCCGTCAGCGGCGCATGGGAAGCTCCTGCAATCAGGATCAAGGGCTCGTGATAGAGGTCAGTGGCAAGCAATTTTGGGTGCTGAACATCGATGGCGACAATTGCAGCGTCCAGCCGATGATGCTGAACGTCATCCAGCAACTGTGGCCATTGGCCGGTGACCAGTTCCAGGGTGACGTCAGGGTAGCGCTGGTGATATTCGGCCAGCAGCGGCGGCAGGCGCCCCGATGCGCAAGAGTCGATGGCGCCGATCCGTAGAATCCCGTGGGGATTGGCATCGGGTGTGACCGCCCGTTTGGCTTCCTCGACCAGTGCCAGGATGCGTTCGCAATAGCCGAGAAACAACTGGCCCGCCGAACTGATTTTCAACCCTCGGCCCGCCCGGGTGAACAGCACGGTGCCCAGTTCAGTTTCGAGGTGTTTGATGCGCGTTGTGATATTGGACGGCACGCAGTGAAGTTGTTGAGCAGCCAGCGCAATGCTGCCGCATTCGGCCACTGACTTGATCATCCTGAGTTGGCTCAATTCCACGGTTCACTCCCCATGAGTTCAGAACTCTTAATTAATCACTTGTTCGCCCTTGCGAGGCTGACTGACATTAACTTCTGAAACACGTCCGGCTGACGTTTGTGTGCGCTGGATGAAGGAAGCGTAACCACTCTGTCATTGAGGTCAATATGAAGATTACAAAAACAAACGTCGAGGCATTGGCACGGACCGTGTTTACACACGGTGCACTCAATAATGACTTTTATACGCGTTGGCTCAACGAAACCCTGACGTTTGATGAAGTTGAAGTGTTTGCCCGTAATTATTGGGCCCGTACCCGGCGGACAGCGACGATGGTGGCCTTGTCGCTGCTACGGGCCAAAACCCTGCACGCACGGGTTGAAATCGTCAAAAACCTCTACTCGGAGTTGGGCGGCGGGGATGTGCACAAAGCGCACAGTGTGCTGTTGCAAGGCTATTTGCTCGATTTGTTGAGCCGCTTGGCCAAACGGCCTTATTCGTTGCAAGAACTTGAAAGCGGTCCTCTGTTGTCGTCCACCCGGTTGTTTATTGATGAACAAGATGCTTTATATGCACCGCAGGGGCTAGGGCGTTCTGAACCTCACGTATTAGGGGCGCTCTTGGCTCAAGAATGGTTGGCGTATTCCATGTTGACGCGTTTATATGAAGGGGCGAGAAACTATCAATATTTGTATACAGACAATGATGAGTTTCATGAGCAGTGTGAATATTTTCATATCCATATTGGCGACGCAGAAAAAGAACATAAAGTTCAGGCGGTTGAAGCCGCAGCCATCGAATGTTGCACCGAAGAAGATTTCTCCGGGTTGTGCCAGGGATTTAATCGGTTTCTCTCTATTACTGAGCGTTATTGGCAGGGCATCGCCGTTGCCATGGGCGATATCCCGGCGGCTGCGGTGCGCGCTTGAACGCGGCGACATCACCTGCATTGCTTGCAGCGATGGCGGGGGTGGTGATGTGCTGGGCTTATTCGCCCATCGGTATTCATATAGGCCTGCAAAGCTATACCCCCGGTCACTTGGCCTTGCTGCGCTTTTTGGTGGCTTCACTGTTCATGGCCGTGGTTACGCTGGTCCGCGGCATCGGTTTGCCTCGCCTGCGTGATGCGCCGTGGCTCACGGTGTTGGGGCTGTTTGCGATTGTGATTCACCATGTGGCCTTGAACACCGGCCAGCGTTGGGTCAGCCCTGGCGCATCCAGCGTGCTGGCGCAGTCAACGCCGATTTTCAGTACGTTGATTGCGGCAATATGGCTCAAAGAGTCAGTCAGTGCCTGGCGCTGGTGCTGGGTGGGTACGGGCCTGCTGGGTGCGCTGGTTGTCATTTGGGGTGACAAGGGGCTGGGTGGTTTCCGCCCTCAGGGGTTGCTGATACTGCTGGCTGCGTTGTCCTGGAGCATTTATTTCGCGCTGCAAAAGCACTATTCCAGCCGCTATAGCCCGTTGACCATCGTCTGCTACACGATTTGGGCCGGGACCCTGCTTTTAGGCGTCTACGCACCGGGCCTGATCGCAGAAGTGAGGGCCGCGTCTGTCAGGGTCAACCTCGCCGTGTTGGTGCTGGGAGTCTTCCCCAGCGCATTGGCCTATCTACTGTGGGCCTATGTGCTGGCCCACACCGAGGTGAGTCGTTCGGTGTGCGTGATGTACCTGGTGCCGCCCGTCGCCATGTTGATGGCTGCCGTGTTGCTGGGCAACACGGTATCAGGCGGGGTCTTGATCGGCATGGCGATTGTCTTGGGCAGCGTGTTTGCGATGCGGCGGGCTGCCTGATCAGGCACGCATTGCTGCTTAAGTTTTCGCGACGTCAAGTTCGCTGACGTAGGTGCCTGTGCCGTCGAGAATGAGCGTGAGGGTCTGCTCAAGTTCAATGGTGTCCGTTAAATTTTCGTCAAAAAAGATTTCAAGGTGATCTTCGCCATTGAATGCGTCAATGTCATCGGCTGCCACTTCAATCAGCAGGCGGCCAGCGCTCAGGGTGACCTTGACCCCTTCAAGTGAGGACGGATCGTTGTCCCCCAGCGAGATCTCCAGCTCATCTTCATCCGGATAGCGGCTCATCAGGAACATGTCGCCCTGCGTGCTGTGGCAGCATACCGTGGCGAGGTTTTCCTCTTCGTCGTCGCACGGGTAGGCAAGCAGGTGGGGGGCTGTGATTTTCATGGGCTTATTCCTGACGCGTGGGCGCCTGCAGAGCAATCAAAACAGCAAGTTTGCCAGCCCGCGCACGTTTTTGCAGGTTTGAATGCTGAAACAGCCAACTGAAGCGAATTGTGATGTCAGTCATTTCAGAACCTGACGTCAGTAAATCGGTTTTTTCTGTGAAGATTTTTTGCTCTCCAGTGCTAGGGTTGAATATGGGTAGCACCTGCGGTTACGTCCCGATGACTGAATATGTCGCCGCATCGCAAGTATCTCGGGCATGCCTCTCGTTAAGCTGCATCCAGGATAGCTATCTCTAAAGACACAGCCCGCTGATCGGGCAGTCGTTTTTGTAGATACCCCTCCCGGAATGTGAATGTGACCCCCGGGTCGCGGCCAGCTTCACTTCCCTGTCATGCTGAGCATTGAGGGCGGTTGCCACACCAAACCTTGCTCAGCATGGGCAACTCCCCCTACGGGAATAGCACGCGACGCGTCTCTCAATAACAAGCCCAAGCGGAGTACCACAGATGGCGTTCTTCACCGCAGCCAGCAAGGCCGACTTCCAGCATCAACTGCAAGCGGCACTGGCGCAGCACATCAGTGAACAGGCACTGCCACAAGTGGCGCTGTTCGCCGAGCAATTCTTCGGCATCATTTCTCTGGATGAACTCACTCAACGTCGCATGTCCGACCTTGCCGGCTGTACGCTGTCGGCCTGGCGCCTGCTCGAACGTTTTGACCCGGGCCAACCTCAAGTGCGGGTCTACAACCCGGATTACGAACGCCACGGCTGGCAATCGACGCACACTGCCGTCGAAGTGCTGCATCACGATCTGCCGTTTCTGGTGGACTCGGTACGCACCGAGCTCAACCGACGCGGTTACAGCATTCACACGCTGCAAACCACTGTGCTGAGCGTTCGTCGGGGCAGTAAGGGCGAGTTGCTGGAAATCCTGCCAAAGGGTACGCAGGGCGAGGGTGTTTCCCAAGAGTCGCTGATGTATCTGGAGATTGATCGCTGCTCCAATACCGCTGAATTGAATGTGCTGAGCAAGGAACTGGAACAGGTTCTGGGTGAAGTGCGTATTGCTGTGGCTGACTTTGAGCCAATGAAGGCCAAGGTTCAGGAGTTGCTGGCGAGCATCGACAGTTGCCAGTACGCCGTTGCGGCTGATGAGAAAGCCGAGATCAAGAGTTTTCTGGAATGGCTGGTGGGCAACCACTTCACGTTCCTGGGCTACGAAGAGTTCGTGGTGCGCGATGAAGCGGACGGTGGCCATATCGAATATGACCCGGCTTCTTTCCTCGGTCTTACCAAGCTGCTGCGCGCCGGGCTGACCCCCGAAGACCTGCGCATCGAAGACTATGCCGTCAGTTACCTGCGTGAACCGACCTTGTTGTCGTTCGCCAAGGCGGCCCATCCAAGCCGTGTGCACCGTCCTGCTTACCCGGATTATGTGTCGATCCGCCAGATCGATGCTGACGGCAAGGTGTTGAAAGAATGCCGCTTCATGGGCCTTTACACCTCGTCGGTGTATGGCGAGAGCGTGCGTGAAATTCCGTACATCCGCCGCAAAGTGGCTGAAATTGAACGCCGCTCCGGCTTCCAGCCCAAGGCGCACCTGGGCAAGGAACTGGCGCAGGTGGTGGAAGTGCTGCCCCGCGATGACCTGTTCCAGACCCCGGTCGACGAACTGTTCAGTACCGTGATGTCGATTGTGCAAATTCAGGAGCGCAACAAGATTCGCGTGTTCCTGCGCAAAGATCCGTACGGACGTTTCTGCTATTGCCTGGCGTATGTGCCGCGCGATGTCTACTCCACCGAAGTACGGCAGAAAATCCAGCAAGTACTGATGGATCGCCTGCAAGCGTCGGACTGCGAGTTCTGGACATTCTTCTCGGAGTCTGTGCTGGCACGCGTTCAGTTGATCTTGCGGGTTGACCCGAAAAATCGCATCGATATCGACCCGTTACTGCTGGAAAAAGAAGTCATTCAGGCCTGCCGTAGCTGGCAAGACGATTACGCGAGCCTGGTGGTTGAAAGTTTCGGTGAGGCCAACGGCACCAAAGTACTGAGCGACTTCCCGAAAGGCTTCCCGGCGGGCTACCGCGAACGTTTTGCTGCGCACTCGGCCGTGGTCGACATGCAGCACCTGATGAGCCTGAACGAGCAAAACCCGCTGGTCATGAGCTTCTACCAGCCGCTGGGGCAGAGCGCCGGTCAGGAATTGCATTGCAAGCTTTATCACGCCGACACGCCGCTGGCCCTGTCGGATGTGTTGCCGATTCTGGAAAACCTCGGTTTGCGCGTGTTGGGTGAGTTTCCGTATCGCCTGCGCCACGCCAACGGTCGCGAGTTCTGGATCCACGATTTCGCCTTTACCGCGGGCGAAGGCTTGAACCTGGACATCCAGCAACTTAACGACACCCTGCAAGATGCGTTTGTGCACATCGTCAGTGGTGATGCAGAAAACGATGCGTTTAACCGTCTGGTGCTGACCGCCGGTCTGCCATGGCGCGATGTGGCGCTGCTACGTGCCTACGCCCGTTACTTGAAGCAAATCCGTCTGGGCTTCGATCTGGGCTACATCGCCAGTACGTTGAACAACCACACCGACATCGCCCGTGAATTGACCCGGTTGTTCAAGACGCGTTTTTACTTAGCGCGCAAGCTCACCGCTGAAGACCTTGAAGACAAGCAGCAACGCTTGGAACAGGCAATTTTGACGGCTCTGGACGATGTTCAGGTGCTCAATGAAGACCGCATCCTGCGCCGCTATCTGGACCTGATCAAAGCGACGTTGCGTACCAACTTCTACCAGCCGGATGCCAACGGGCAAAACCGTTCGTATTTCAGCTTCAAGTTCAATCCGCACCTGATTCCCGAGTTGCCAAAACCGGTGCCCAAGTTTGAAATATTCGTCTATTCGCCGCGAGTGGAAGGCGTGCATTTGCGCTTCGGCAACGTGGCGCGCGGCGGTTTGCGCTGGTCGGACCGAGAAGAGGACTTCCGCACTGAAGTGCTGGGGTTGGTCAAGGCCCAGCAGGTGAAGAACTCGGTCATCGTGCCGGTGGGTGCCAAGGGCGGTTTCGTTCCTCGTCGTTTGCCATTGGGCGGCGGCCGCGACGAGATTCAGGCGGAAGCGATTGCCTGCTACCGGATTTTTATTTCCGGTTTGCTGGACATCACCGACAACCTCAAGGACGGCGCACTGGTGCCGCCATTGAACGTCGTTCGTCACGATGAGGACGACCCGTACCTGGTGGTGGCTGCGGACAAAGGCACCGCGACCTTCTCCGACATCGCCAACGGCATCGCCATTGACTATGGCTTCTGGCTGGGTGACGCATTCGCCTCGGGCGGTTCGGCCGGTTATGACCACAAGAAGATGGGCATTACCGCCAAAGGCGCCTGGGTCGGTGTGCAGCGCCACTTCAAAGAGCGCGGGATCAACGTTCAGGAAGACAGCATCAGCGTAGTCGGTATCGGCGATATGGCCGGTGACGTATTCGGCAATGGTTTGTTGATGTCCGACAAGCTGCAACTGGTGGCTGCGTTCAACCACTTGCATATCTTTATCGATCCAAATCCGGAGCCTGCCAACAGCTTCGCGGAGCGCAAGCGCCTGTTCGACTTGCCGCGTTCGGCCTGGTCAGACTACGACACGAGCATCATGTCGGCCGGTGGCGGCATTTTCTCGCGTAGCGCAAAAAGCATCGCCATTTCCCCGGAAATGAAAGAGCGTTTTGCAATCACGGCTGACAAGCTGACCCCGACCGAGTTGCTTAACGCCTTGCTCAAGGCGCCGGTAGATCTGTTGTGGAACGGCGGCATCGGTACTTACGTCAAAGCCAGCAGTGAAAGTCATGCAGATGTTGGCGATAAGGCTAACGATGCACTGCGAGTCAACGGTAACGAGTTGCGCTGCAAGGTGGTGGGAGAGGGCGGCAACCTCGGCATGACGCAACTGGGGCGTGTGGAATTCGGCCTCAATGGCGGTGCGACCAACACCGACTTCATTGACAACGCCGGCGGTGTTGACTGCTCTGACCATGAAGTGAATATCAAGATCCTGCTCAACGAAGTGGTGCAGGCTGGTGATATGACCGAGAAGCAGCGTAACCAGCTGTTGGGCAGCATGACCGATGAAGTGGGCGCTTTGGTGCTGGGCAACAACTACAAGCAGACGCAGGCCATTTCGTTGGCGGCGCGCCGTGCTTATGAGCGAATTGCCGAGTACAAGCGCCTGATGAACGACCTAGAAGCGCGTGGCAAGTTGGACCGTGCCATCGAGTTCCTGCCGTCTGAAGAGCAGCTTAACGAGCGTGTGGCGGCAGGTCATGGCCTGACCCGTGCCGAGCTGTCGGTGCTGATTTCCTACAGCAAGATTGACCTCAAAGAGGCGCTGCTCAACTCCCAGGTGCCGGATGACGCGTACCTGACCCGCGACATGGAAACTGCGTTCCCGCCGATGCTGGTCAGCAAGTTCGCCGAAGCGATGCGTCGTCATCGCTTGAAGCGTGAAATCGTCAGCACGCAGATCGCCAACGATCTGGTCAACCACATGGGCATTACTTTTGTTGAGCGGCTCAAGGAGTCGACCGGCATGAGCGCAGCCAATGTGGCCGGTGCTTACGTGATCGTGCGTGACATTTTCCACCTCCCGCACTGGTTCCGTCAGATCGAGGCGCTGGACTATCAGGTGCCGGCCGAAATTCAGCTGGCCTTGATGGATGAACTGATGCGTCTGGGACGTCGCGCCACGCGCTGGTTCCTGCGCAGCCGCCGCAATGAGCTGGACGCCGCGCGGGATGTGGCGCACTTCGGTCCGCATCTGGCGGCATTGGGCCTCAAGCTCGACGAACTGCTGGAAGGCCCGACCCGTGAAGGCTGGCAAACGCGCTACCAGGCGTATGTCGAGGCGGGTGTGCCGGAGTTGCTGGCACGCATGGTGGCGGGCACAACGCACTTGTATACCTTGCTGCCCATCATTGAAGCCTCGGATGTGACCGGGCAGAACGCGGTGGACGTGGCCAAGGCGTATTTCGCTGTAGGCAGTGCGCTGGACCTGACCTGGTATTTGCAGCAAATCAGCAACCTGCCGGTGGAAAACAACTGGCAGGCGCTGGCCCGTGAAGCCTTCCGCGACGATATCGACTGGCAGCAGCGGGCGATCACGGTCTCGGTCCTGCAAATGACCGATGCCGGGGAGAGCATCGAGGCGCGTCTGGCGCTGTGGCTGGAACAGAACCAGGCCATGGTTGAACGCTGGCGCGCCATGCTGGTGGATTTGCGTGCCGCAACGGGTAATGACTATGCGATGTATGCCGTCGCTAACCGTGAATTGCTGGACTTGGCCATGAGTGGTCAAACCGCGATCTGAGGGTCAGCGCGGTAAAAAAAAGCCCCGGCTCATTTGAGTCGGGGCTTTTTTATTTTCTTTTAGGGGCGGCGACCGTTTAGATGCCAATGTTGCCGAGTGTCTGGACAATATTGCGCAATGTGCCGGCCAGGGCCGGGTGTTCCACCTCAAAGCGTTCTACAGCCAGATTAACGCTGTCTGCGAGGCTGTTGTCTTGCGTGGCTGTCTCAAGTTTGATTTGAGCATCGATTTTCTGCGCCAGGTCATCCAGCTCTTCCCGTTCCTTTAAAGACAAGGGCGAATTTTGGTCCAGTTGCGCGCGCAGGGTGTCGAGTTGTTTTTGCAGTTCGCGAGCAGGCATAACGTTCATCCTTTATTGAGAGGCTGTGAGATAGACCTTCGCAATGAACAAAAGGTCGATCAAGCGGGCCTTTAGAGTAATCCACTCATGTTGAATTGGCATGATCCATCTCATTTTTGTGAAAAGTCATGCGTTCTGCCACCTGCCGCACCCAGGCATCAGGCGTTAATCGTGATGACTTGAGCCCGCCGGGCGTGAATAGATTGCATGTTGTGTATTTAAGGGGGCTGCCTGTTTGACATTTCTCGTTATACTAACGCCCAAAACCAGGGCATAGCGCCCGAGTGTAAGTGCTGCTTAGGAGTTTTTTGCTATGCGCTGGAATGATCGTTTGGCTCAATTGTGTCTGTGTGCAGGTGTGGCAATGCTGCCATTTACCGCTCACGCGGCTACCGAAGATGACCCATGGGAAGGCGTTAACCGTGTCATTTTCAAGTTCAACGACACGATTGATACCTATGCCTTGAAGCCAATTGCTCAGGGCTACCAGTACATCACGCCTCAGTTCCTTGAGGACGGCATTCACAACATGTACCGCAACATCGGTGACGTGCGTAACCTGGCCAACGATGTGTTGCAGGCCAAGCCACACGCAGCGGGCGTGGACACGGCACGTGTGTTGATGAACACCATCATCGGCGTGGGTGGCTTCTTTGATGTAGGCACCAAAATGGGCCTGCAGCGCAACGAAGAAGACTTCGGTCAGACGCTGGGTCGCTGGGGGGTTCCAAGTGGTCCCTACGTGGTGCTGCCGTTGCTTGGCCCAAGCACCGTACGTGATGCGGTCGCTATCTACCCGGACACTTACGCCGCTCCCTACCGTTACATGAATGACATCCCGGCGCGCAACATGGCGATCGGCATGGACGTGATCGATACCCGCGCTAGCTTGCTCTCGGCGGAAAAGCTGATCACGGGCGATAAGTATGTGTTTATCCGCAATGCTTACCTGCAAAACCGCGAGTTCAAGGTTAAGGATGGTCAGGTAGAAGACGATTTTTAAACCGTTTGCTACCGCTTGCGCAAAAGAGCCCTTCGGGGCTCTTTTTTGTTTTCAGGGCGTTTATGAGCACGAATCAAACGTGACCGACCATGCTTTTAGTCAGCTCGGCGCAGGTTCTTATAACTGTGGGGAATTTCTCTTATGAAGCTCCGTCCCCCAGCTTCGGGCCGAGCTTGAAACCCCCCGCGGATGGGAGTACCGTCTGCGCCTTACGCGAGCACCTTTGTAGAACTGAGCAATACTGAATACCAGTTCCAGGTGTTTCAAAGTACATTCAGTCGTTGAACCCGCTCAGTGCGTGTTTAATGCCAACCTAATTCTGGCGCCATTTGCCCACATGCAAAAAACCAGTGCCACGCTGCTGATCATTGATGACGACGACGTCGTACGCGCCAGTCTGGCGGCTTATCTGGAAGACAGCGGATTCAGCGTTCTCCAGGCCAGTAATGGCTTGCAGGGACTTCAGGTGTTCGAGAGCGAACGGCCCGATTTGGTCATCTGTGATTTGCGCATGCCGCAAATGGGTGGCCTTGAGCTGATTCGCCAAGTGACACTTCAGTCTCCCGTGACTCCGGTGATCGTTATTTCGGGCGCAGGGGTCATGAGTGACGTGGTCGAGGCGTTACGCTTGGGCGCTGCCGACTACCTGATCAAGCCTCTCGAAGACTTGGCAGTGCTTGAGCATTCTGTTCATCGCGCCCTTGATCGTGCGCGTTTGTTAGTAGAAAACCAGCGTTACCGTGAGAAGCTCGAATCCGCCAATCGCGAGTTAGAGGCCAGTCTGCACTTGTTGCAGGAGGATCAGAATGCAGGCCGACAGGTGCAGATGAATATGCTGCCCGTCAGTCCCTGGTCCATTGATGCGTTTGATTTTGCGCACCAGATCATTCCGTCCTTGTATTTGTCGGGCGACTTTGTTGATTACTTCAGGGTGGACGAGCGCCGCGTGGCGTTTTACTTGGCTGACGTTTCAGGTCATGGGGCGTCTTCGGCTTTCGTGACGGTCCTGCTCAAATTCATGACCACGCGCTTGCTGTTTGAATCCAGGCGTAGCGGTACACTGCCTGAGTTCAAACCTTCGGAGGTGCTGGGGCATATCAACCGTGGTCTGATCAACTGCAAGCTTGGCAAGCATGTGACCATGGTCGGCGGGGTCATCGATGAAGAGAGCGGCCTGCTGACCTACAGCATTGGCGGGCATCTGCCCTTGCCGGTTTTGTACACGCCTGACAGTGTCAGTTATCTGGAAGGCCGCGGTTTACCGGTAGGCTTGTTCAATGAAGCCACCTATGAAGATCACACGCTCAAGCTGCCTGACAGATTCAGCCTGACGCTGATGTCTGACGGAATTTTGGATCTTTTGACTGAGCAGACGCTCAAAGAAAAAGAAGCTGCCTTGCCACAATTGGTGAAAGCAGCGGGTGGCAGCCTGGAAGGTCTGCGCCAAGTGTTTGGTTTAGCTACGCTCGGGGAGATGCCGGATGATATCGCCTTGTTGGTGTTAAGCAGGAATCTGAAATGAGTACCGGTAGAATTCAGTTCGCCGAACAGGATGGCACTTTCGTCCTGAAGTTTGTAGGTGAAGTGCGCCTGACCTTGTGTTCGGCACTGGATGCAACGATTGAGAAAATTTTCACGGCGTTGAACTTTTCCGCCATCGTGATCGATCTGACCGAAACGCGCAGCATTGATAGCACTACGCTGGGGCTGCTGGCGAAATTGTCGATCCTTTCCCGGCAGAAAGTCGGCTTGTTGCCCACTGTCGTGACTACCCACGAAGACATTACCCGTCTGTTGCAATCCATGGGCTTTGATCAGGTTTTCAATATCGTGGGCACGCCCTTGCCCTGTCCTGAGTGCCTGACAGATCTGCCTTCACAGGATCAGTCGGAAGAAATCGTACGGGTCAAAGTGCTGGAGGCGCATAAAATCCTCATGAGCCTTAATGACTCCAATCATGAAGCTTTCCATGATCTGGTGAATGCGCTCGAGCGCAGCTGAATCAACCGTACGAACAAAGGAGCCATCCTGTAGCGGGGTGGCTCCTTTTTCGTCGTGGCGTTAGCGTCCTTCCAGCAGCTCCCCGGCTTGATCCAGCAGTGCCAGCGGATCCTCGGCCTTATGAATATCCACTGAGAGCAACTGGCGAAAGCGTCGAGCCCCCGGGAAACCTTGCCCAAGCCCCAGGATATGCCGGGTAACGTGATGCATAGCTCCCCCTGCAGCCAAATGCTGCGCAATATAAGGCCGCAACAACGCTAATGCCTCAGCGCGGGTAACGATTGGCGCCTCACTACCAAATAACTGCTGATCGACACCGGCAAGAATATAGGGGTTGTGATAAGCCTCGCGCCCCAGCATTACGCCATCAAAAACCTGCAAATGCTCTTGGCATTGCTCAAGCGTTTTTATCCCGCCATTAAGAATGATTTCGAGGTCAGGGAAGTCTGACTTCAGCTGTGCTGCGACGTCGTAGCGCAAGGGAGGGATATCCCGATTTTCCTTGGGTGACAGCCCTTCAAGAATCGCGATTCGAGCGTGTACCGTAAAACTTTCGCATCCCGCATCGTTCACCGTCCCGACAAAATCACACAGCTGAGCATAACTGTCGCGCCCATTAATACCGATGCGGTGCTTGACCGTCACGGGAATAGACACCGCATCGCGCATGGCTTTGACGCAATCAGCCACCAGCGCGGGATGTGCCATCAAGCATGCGCCAATCATATTATTTTGCACCCGATCACTCGGGCAGCCGACATTTAAGTTCACTTCATCGTAACCGGCGTCTTGCGCCAGACGTGCGCATGCTGCCAGATCGGCAGCCGTGCTTCCCCCCAGTTGCAATGCCAGCGGATGCTCGGACACGTCATGCCGGAGAAAACGCTCAGCATCGCCGTGTAACAGTGCACCGGTAGTGACCATTTCAGTGTAGAGCAGGGCGTTTTTGGAAAGCAGTCGCAAGAAGAAGCGGCAATGACGATCAGTCCAATCCATCATAGGGGCCACGCTAAAGCGTCTGGACACCGCAGAGCCTGTGTTTACGTGGGGTGTAGCTGATTTCTGTACCATTTTGCTCTACGTGTTTTAAGCGTGTTTTAGGGGGTTTTAGGGCGTTTTTCGAAGGTCGCTGGTACAATGTACCATCTCATTTTCGAATTGTACCAGTTGACTATGGCCACGATCAGAGTACGCAAACGCACCAACGGCAGCAGCAGTTACACGGCACAAATACGCCTGATCCGTGATGGGGCGCAAGTTTACCAAGAGAGCCAGACATTCACCCGCAAACAGACGGCTCAAGCGTGGATTCGAAAGCGTGAAGCTGAACTTGACCAACCCGGCGCGATTGAGCGGGCAAACCGCGAAGGCGTTACGGTCAAGGAAATGATCGAGCGCTACGTGCTCGAAATGGAAAAAGCCCGTGCACTGGGAAAAACCAAGCTGGCCACGCTCAAAGCGATCAGCGAATCCTACTTGGGCCAGATAAATGACCAGGACTTGAACTGCCAGATACTGGTCGAGTATGCGGTCTGGCGAATGGGACCAGAAGGCGGCGGTGTGCTGCCGCAGACAGCCGGTAATGATTTGGCGCACTTGGGCGCCGTTCTATCCATCGCCCGCCCTGCATGGGGCTATCAGGTTGATCCTCACGCAATGGGTGATGCCCGCAAGGTATTGCGCAAGCTGGGTTACAACATGCGCAGCCGTGAACGCGACAGACGCCCGACACTCGATGAGCTGGACAAGCTGCTGACACACTTCCAAGGCATCCTTGCCTACCGTCCCAGTTCAATCAACATGCTCAAGATGACCGCGTTCGCGATGTTCTCCACGCGCCGCCAAGAAGAGATCACCCGTATCAAGTGGTCTGACCTGGACGAAGAGGGCAACCGTGTCCTGGTGCGGGACATGAAAAATCCCGGGCAGAAACTTGGCAACGACGTTTGGTGCCATTTGCCACCCGAAGCAATGGCCATCATTAAGACAATGCCCAAAGCAGTAGAGGAAATATTCCCCTACAACGCTGAGTCCATATCCGCATCCTGGACACGCGCCTGCAAGTTTTTGGGGATCGAGGACCTGCATTTTCACGACCTGAGGCACGAAGGCGTCAGCCGACTGTTTGAAATGGACTGGGACATTCCCAGGGTCGCCAGCGTATCGGGGCACCGGGACTGGAATTCAATGCGCCGTTACACGCATTTGCGGGGAAGGGGTGACGCCTATGCAGGCTGGCAGTGGCTGGATGTTGTCCTGAAGGCGCCCGTAAATTTGGGCGCCCGGACCTTGAAGTGAGTTAACTGCTACGCGGTGCGCTGTTGAGCTGGTGACTCTCCTTCATCGCGGCAGCGCGCTGGCCGTCCAGATACTCGGACAAATCCGAGATGTGCACACCCTTGGCACTTTTCTGGCTGGCTTCCATCCGTGTGATCGGGATTTTTATCAAACCTGCCATTACCTTGCGTTCAAACATACTGGTGGTCAGGTGGGTGAAGTAGTCCTTGCACAACCTGTCCAGGGGGATCACCACCTGCCCGTTGTATTGGGCCATCAGGACAAAGAGAGTTTTCAATGCTTGGCTTCCAATTCAGTAATTCGGTCTAGCAGTTGGGCAATGACCCTGTTTTTTTGGTCGAGAACTAACTCCAAGGCGAGTGAGCGCTCCAGTCGATTGATTATTTCGCCATTCATACTGCGTTGATTTCTCGACGCGATAGCTGCGATTTCCGGGCGTAAGCCATCGGGCAAACGGATCACAAACTTGTCCTGTACGCGAGAGTCATTCATTGGTTCGCTCCTGTGACGATAGATCTGGCCAGCAACTGTGCAACCAGTGCGGCATCGCGCTCTGATAACTCACCCAAGGTTTGGGCCATAGTGCTCAAGCTCTCCAGCCGCACCCGTGCCTCAGGCGATTTGTGCACCAGGTAACCGATCATCGCGGCGCCGATAATGGCGGTGGCCACAAGGTGCCTGGCTGGTGTGGTAGCCTTCACTTCGCTGCTGCTTTGGTTTTTCACTTTCATGGTGTGCTCCTTAGTAGTGGTTGGTGTCGGGGAGGGCCAACTCCTCGACACCTCTTCATTTTCTGGCTTATGCCAGCCTCACTTGCTTAATACGGTACAAATTCAGCACAAACGCAGTACTTCACCGCTCTCAACGCACTGGTGTGTTGTGTATTGCTGAGGCCGAGTATCAGGTTGAGCACGTCAATTAAAGCCATGAGTTGCCCGCCGTTTTTGGCAGCTCGCGCACTCAGCTGATCTGCGTGCTCCTTAAGCAAGGCGGCGGTGTAAGTAGGGGCGAGCTTGTTGATGTCGTTGAGCAATTTGGTTGTGTTGCGGGTGATAGCCAGATCGAAAATGCCCGCTTGCTCGGCGCTCAGTTGAAGCAGACTTTCGGCCTGTCGGGGGTTGGCGTGATGTGATTTATTCAAAACGATGCGGGCGAGCCTGGTTTCTACTGCCTCGCTGTATTCGACGGGTTGGTTCGCGCAGATCACCAGCGCGCCTTTGAACGTGTGTTCAACACTTTCAGCGGTGTTCCCGGAATGGATGTAAAAACTAGCGGTGTTGTAAAGCGCCTTTAGTTCATCCCAGTCGAACTCGCTTTCTGTTGGCGCTGTGGGTTCATAGATAACCACTCGGTTGGCTGGATTTGTGATGGTTCTGATGCGTGCTGCACGTGTAGTTCGTACTGGGTCGTGATGCGATACCGACTGCGGGCCAGTCAGTTTCGACAAGTACTCCAGCAAAAACGTCTTGCCGCTTCCTGCTTCACCGCAGATATGCAGAAAAGGGAAGCTCCACTGTTCTTCACGGATGGACTCAGCCAATTGCCCGCCGAGCCACCAAGCCATTGCGATAACCCCTCTGTCACCTAAAAGCGCATAAAAGTCGTCAAAACGGATTGCCTGTTTCAGTTCGTTCTGCATGGTGTTGCTCCTGTAGGTACAGCGGTTTAAGCACTCTGAAAAATCCAGCAGCGCACGGTTTTAGGTTTGTCGAACAAGGGGTTTGCCGCCGACTGCGCTGCCCGGATAACGCTGTAGGTCGGTTTGTTGGTTTCCAGCAGCTTGCGGCTGCGGCAGTCGCCCAGCAGGGTGCGCAAGGTTTTGAGGTCAGCCAGGTTCTGGCGGTGCTCGCTGGCCTTTTCGGCAAATTCGTTGAGGTTGATCGCAATCAGCTTTGTATCGTTGCTGTGGTTGACCTGCGGGCCTTCGCCCAGGCTTTCGAGGTAGTCGTAGACTTCCCAGAACTCGGCCACCAGCGGGTGATCGGCGCTGATCGCCGATTGGCGCTCAAGGGCCATCGTCACCAGTTGCTGTTGAGTGGTTGCCAGTTGGTTTTCATCCAGCGGGCAAACCAGGCGCAGGCAATCAAGCAGGGCCAGCATCTGGCTGTGGTTTTTGATGATTCGCTCAACGCGGATTTCTTTGAGTTTGCGCAGGCGTTCTTCGTGGACGATCACGCGCTCGGCAAACTTGGCCATCACCTGTGGCTCTGCTCGCACGGCTTTTAACAGGAAGTGGCTTAGCAGCTCGACCGGGATCTGATTCAAGTTGTCAGCGGCAATGCGGCTCTCTGTGGTCACCGCAGGGCGTGCAAAGTGCAGTTTGACGATACGGGTCAAGATCGCTTCGGAGGCGCTGACAGCAGCGTTTTGGCTGATGGCAATGGTGGCGCGAAACGGTGGTTCATAAGTCTCGTTGCCACTGGTTTTCATGCCTTTCGTGCCCAAGGTGCCGCCGCCGAAAAATTCCTTCAGTTCGTCCCAATCAAAACCCTTGGCGTGCAGCTTGTCCGGCTCGTTGCGGTCACCTTCGATCAGCACCACCGGCATGCTGGACACTTGGCCCATCGCCCGTTGCCGGCCTGCTCGGGTGGATTTGGACGGGTCGAAACCTTCCTTCTCCTGTCCCAGCAGCTTCCACAGGAACGTGAGCAGCGTGGTTTTACCGGCGCCGGCTTCACCGGTGGCTTCCAGAAACGGAAAGGATTTGTACTGCGCCCGGATTTGCTCTGCGAACAGTGAGCCAAACCAGAAGGTCAGCGCGACCACACCATTTGCCCCGAAACACGTCCAGAGCATGGGGAGCCAGTCTTCGCGGTATTCCTTGGCGTCCCGCTGGATGTGCATCGGGTTGGATTTTTGCAGCGTCTTCAAACGCAGCTTGCCGAACTCAAAGTAGTCCTCTTTGTTGACCTCGCTGAGCACGCCGTTGCGCACGGCGATGTCGCCGAACACATAGCTGCCGTGCTGTTTGCTGTAACCGATAAAATCGATGGTTTCGACAGTTTTCAGGCCAAACAGCTGGTCTTTCATGATCTTGTCGAGGTGTTGGCCACTGCCGGTGAAGACTGCGCCGGCAGCCATCCCCAGCAGGCGCTTTTTAAACTCGCTGGCTGCTGCGACCTGACCACCTGTGAAGGTATTTTTGACGCTGCCGCCGTCATGCGGGAAGTCGATGCGGAAGTAGTACCAGGACTCGTCCGTCACTTCGTTGCGCTGGAAATACAACGCTTGTGGGTAGCAGTTGGCGATTTCCACCACACCGCCACATTGGTGCAAGGCCTTGTCGCGGCGCTGTTTATCGGTGAGTACCTGGTCTTCTTGGCGCTCAGAAGAGTCGAGGGTCTGCATGGCCTTATCGAATTTCAATAAATCCATCTTGAACCAATACAGGCGGCTGTCGAATCCGAAGTGGAACTCGTGCCGTTCGCGCCATTCGTACATCAGCACGCCTTTCTCAGCAGCGCTTTGCGCAATCAATAGAGCACCGTGATACCGGGCTGCTTTCAGGTCTTGGGCTATGCGGTCTGCGCGTTTATCAAGGTCGTCGATCACGATCCAGCGCTGGTGCAGGTCATTCCAGTCGTGCTTACGGCTGTCCTGCTGCGGGATTTGCGCGGCTTCGCACACATAGCCAAGATCGCGGGCCATACGTACCCAGCGCTTGGTGTAGCGGTGCGCGCCTGGTTCGTTGTCCAGTGCCCAAATTAGCTTGGGCAACTTGCCGCCGCGTTGCCGTGATAACTCTTTCAGGGACGCTTCGGGGAAGGCGTTAGATGACATGGCAGAAACCGCAGCGATGTCGTGGTGTACCAGGGCAATGGCATCGAAAATGCCTTCGACAATCCACAGCTCTTTGACTTCAAGCAGATCGATGCACGGCGGGCACCACCACACACCCTTGTAGCTTTCGCCTTGTTTAAAGCGGGCTTTCTGCTTGCCGAAGCGGTGAGGGCGGTCGATCAGGCGTTCCCAGTAGCCCCCTTTTTCAAGGGCGAAACGGACCGTCGCGCTGCCCGCGTTGTGTTGGGCCGAGTAAAAGGAGTCCTGGGTAAACCAGCCCTGAATCAGCTCAAAACGAAAGCCGCGGGCAAACTCCAGATAGGCGCGGGCAGTTGCATTGGGATGCTGGTCGGTTGAAGGCGCACGGTTAGTCCAGTCGTCAAACAAGTCCTCATACAGTTCTTTGACGTGCCAGCTTTGCGCGCATTTGCCTTCCCTGCCGCAAATGATCAACCACGGGTTTTTGTGGTGGGTGTACAGCTCTTTTTTACCGCATGCCGGGCAGCGACCGCCACGCATAAAGTGGGTGCCTGAGCGGTGTTTAAGATCGTAGTCGCTCTCAAGTCGCTTGAGCACTTCGACGCGCAGTTCATGTTCCATATTCATCGGGATTACTTCACTGCTCTGAGGCTGTGTGTGAGCGCGCCCAGCAGGCGCTTTTGGGCGGCCATCACCGGCATGGCGTTGAGAATGGAGCCATGACGCATGCCTTCGGGTATCAGGCGGAACTGGTCGGCGTACCAGGCTTCGTTCAGCGCCTGGCTATAGCGTCCACGCAGTTCAGCAAGCAGCAGCTCAGCCTCTTGCTGGGTCAGTTCGGCGCTGATTTCGACCGGCTGTTTCATGGTCCACCTCAAATTTTGGGCGTAGCTCACCCAAACCCATTGCAAACAGGTCTGGAGAAGGGTGGTTAAGGGTTAGTGTGTAACGAGGCGCAGCCGACGATTGCCCGCTACGTTGATGATGCGTTCGTAAATCAGATTGACCGGAACCGCCCACGTCAGGCCGCTGGATGGGTCAGTCACCACGGCGACAGTGGTAGAACTGGCCTTAACATCCAGTTGGTGGCGGTTAATGCTGCACTTCAATTCGCCACAAGCTCGCGTAACCAGCTTTTCAGCCATGTGCAGTGGTACCTCAAGACTGCCGGTCAAGTGCTGCACGGCACGGCTAAATAGCAACTGATCATTGCCCAGGTGCTCGGCTTGATGGCGTTGCAAAAAGAACAGTGCTGCCAACTGCATGCTGGTCTCATATTCCTGATGCTCGGTGTGGGTTGCCGTATTCATATCGCACGCTCCATTTCCAGTTGGTCCAGCAGGTCGGGGTGATCGGTTGAAGTCGTCATCGCTGCACGGCGTAGAGCGACATTGGCAATCGGCAGCTTGACCGAGGGATTCGCCATGCCGCTGGGGCTCATCTCGTGGGTCATTTCAAATTCAGCGCGCACCGACCAACCACAGGCTTCGTTAGTGCATTGCAGGTATGCGACGCGCAGAAAAATGTGCGTCCCTTCGCTGGTGCGGATTCGCATGCGGGACAGGCAGTGAGGGCAAACCAGCTTGTAGGTGCTCATGACGCGGCTCCTGCCCTGTAGAGCTGGATAGTCGCGAGCACTTCGGCGTAACGGGCGGACATATAAAGGCTCAAGGCGTTGATGATGGCTTCAGCTTCGTGTTTCTCGATCACCCCATCGTCCAGTGCCTGAGCGATGATTTGATCGACACAGCCGCGCTTGGCGGCGGCTTTGACTGAGCGGCTGAATAAGTCGACGTTATCGAGCGTGCCCGGTGCTGCCAGCGGCACAAACATGCCGCCGTACATCGTGGCTACATAGCTGGGCAGGAAGGTCGTACCCGCTTGCTGCTCAAGCCTGAAAATGTGTTCATCCGTCAGCGGGCGGCTGCCGGCGTTTTCATAAGCCTGGTTATCAAACTTTTTGAGATTCATGCCGAGGTTGGCAGCGGCATACGCTCGGCCGCCGGGGTAACTGCAAATCACAGCACTCACTACGTCTTTTCGGGTGCCTAGAACTGGGCGTTTCATCTTCTGGTTTCTCCTTGGAGCCAGAGGCCCTAGTTTGTGATCACACCGTCTTTAATGCCGAGTAAAACGGCAGCCCGGTGTGCTTCGCCGCGGCGTCCTTTCTTTCGGCCATTTAATAGGTCGCTGACCATGTGACGGTTCAGTCCATGCTGGCGGCAGAACTCGGCAATGCTGATGCCATTGCGATCAAAGTTCTCGCGGGCTTGCTCGGTTGTCAGGATGGCGGGCATAGTGTTCATTCGTGTTCTTTCGTGTTCGTGTGCTGCCAATTATGCCCAAATATTTGGGCCTGTAAAGGTGAATGTTTGAAAAGTTGTGCATCTGGAGAATTCCAGGGTGTTAGCGCGGGCGAACGCTTGCGTGAAGAACGGATGCTTCTCGGCCTTAAACAAGACGAGTTTGCCCAGTTGGGTGGCGTCAATCGCAACACCCAAGGCAGCTATGAAAAAGGGGAACGAAACCCCGATACTGCTTATCTTTCGGCCGTGGCTGCGGCAGGGGTAGACGTCCTTTACGTATTGACCGGGGTTCGAGCAACGCGTGCCGTAGAAGGTCTGAGTTCGTCAGAAGAGCGACTGGTTAGTCTCTACAGGCAGCTAACCGAAGATGACCAAAAAGCTGTGCATCGAATTGTGGGGGCAATGGCTGAGGTGCCAGCGGGGCTTAGTCAGAAATAAAGGCCAATCTCGAAATTTGGGTTTTTTCCAACCCCCAGTAATGTCGATTCAGCAATGCACTTTTGGAGTTGAAGCATGCTGAATCGAACAGAAATGGAAACTGGTACAGGGGAGGATGGCGTCAACAGGGAATTAATGACCAAGGATGAACGGTTCTTGCTGATGGCATACCGAAGAATGTCAGTGCAGGATCAGCAAAAGATAATGCGCTTTGCTGAGGCGTTAGCGCTAAGCCATGATCCATATGAAGATGGATAAATAGCAATGTGGCCCTGCTGACGTGGCAGCTGTCAATTCGCCGACCAAGAAGGTCGGCGAATAAGCCGTAAGAATGATTGATTTGAAAGTGTGGACTGAGAACGTTATGGGCAAACATTTTGTAGCAAGGATTGTGGGTGGCGGGATCTTCTTAGTGGTGGCCAGTACTGCCTATGCCGATTCCTGCAACACTATTCTGTCTGCGCTCAAACAAGAGACTACACTCACCCAGACCAAACAGACCGAAGGTAAACAGACCACTGAGTTCGCCAGCGGCCCAAACGCTTCGTTGTCTGTTAGTTGCACCTTGAGCGCGCCTAACATCGCAGTCACATGGGACGGCCCAGATCCTGATGTTGCCTTCTACGATCTGGTCGGCGCTGCCGGCAACCTGGTAACACATCGTCCAGCAGCCGAAGTCGTGAAGTTTTCAAAGCAATGCCGCCAGGAAGCCCTGAAAGACAACACCGAGATCGCGACGATTGAGCGAAAGGGCATGGCCATCGAGTGTCAGGCATTCGAGCGTGATGGCGGCGGTACGACCATCACAGTCTTTGCTGAGTAACCCCGTCTGCCATTAACCCCCGGTCACCGTGGGGTTCTCCGTTTGCTCTTTCGCGGCCTGCATCCGCGCCCACTCCCGGTCCACCGCCCGCTTTGCTGTGTTTTTGTTGGCGTACAGCCACAGCAGCCGTCTTGGTTTGCTTTGGTCGCCGGCAGTCCTGGTCTTTTCAGTACCCGTTTTTTCATCCCGGTAGTAGGCGATGACCCCGGTATAGGTTTTCTGATTTTCCTCCGCCAAGTCCTCCACCGCGTCTTCCGGCAATTTGCTTTCCAGCTCCAGGCTCATGGTGTAGCCATTGTCAGCGCTGAGGCTGTGGTGCACGTTGCCGCCGTACCAGATGATTTCATCGATTTCGTCTTTGACGCCGATCAGTGTGTACGTCAGTTCCGGGATTAAGTCTGGCCGCGCCCGAGCCAAGGTGTAGCTGAGGGTCGCGCTGCCACGTTGCAGGCGGTTGAATTCGGCACGGGCCGCGCGTAATGCGGACTGGCGGTCGCTGTAGGTGTGACGCAGGTCTTTGAGGTTTTCGCCGCCGCCGGCAATGGCCTGCTGCTTTTTGGCGCTGTTGATGTCGTAGAAGTAGGCCCGCACGCCGTCGTAGCTGTCGCGGTCGGCTTGTAGGTAGCGATGCTGGTCGCCGTCTTCGCGGGTAAGGGTGATGTGGGGCAGGGCGATGCCAGTGACTGACCTTCCGCCGCCCGCAGGCAGGCACAGCAAACAACCGGCTTTGACGCTGGCCACCGCGTCGAATTCTTCACCGAGTCGGCTGATCAGGTTGGCGTCGGATTCGTTGGCCTGGTCGAGTTGCAATAGCGGCAGCCCTGCCAGTTTCTCTGCGATGGCAGATTTCAGACCATTGCCGAGCGCAATGTCGCGGATCACGTCGCCCAGGGTTTTGTTGCTCCAGCTGCGCTCGCGTTTGATTTTGAAACTCTTGCGCAAGTCTGCCGATCGGGCACGCAGGCTGAGTATGTCAGGAGCGCCGCTGTGTTCGATTTCGTCGAAGGTGTAGCTGCCTTTATCCACCAGCCCGGTGTCGCTCCAGCCAATCCAAAGTCGCAACAACGCGCCTTTGGCAGGCATGGCCAGCAAGCCGTCGTGGTCGCTCAGAGTAAGGCTCAGTTGATCGGCTTCCAGCCCACGGTTGTCGGTCAGTTCAAGGCTGATCAGGCGCGGGCTGATGATGTGGGCAATGTCTTTGCCATCTACGGTGATACGGAAAGCCGGGATCGGGTACACCGCGTCACGCAGGATGCGATCAGCAGTGTTTTGCACGTAACCCACGACGTCTGATAGTGCCGAGTCGATCATAACAAGGCTCGCAATACACTCACGCCAGCGCTGCTAGCAGCGCCGATCAGGTCGAGCTGATCGTCGTCTATACGTTTCAGCGTGAGGGTGAACTCAATGCGACGCGGTGTGCCGTCGCGGAAAAACACAGTTTTGGTTTCGCTCAGGCTTTCGATCACCCACAGGCCGTAAATGCGCCCGCTGCCTTCGATCATCGGCCATGCCTTGCCAGTGTTGGCCATCAGCCGTAACGCGTCGAGGCTCAGCGTTGTGCCAGCCAGTTCAGGGAAGATGATGCCGGGTAGGGTGATGATGTCGTCACCTCGGCCAACAAATTGTCGTGCAGGCGCAGCGCCTACCCGGCTGTTGCTGGGGTGGCGCCATTCGGTTTGGCGTTGCAGCTCCTGATAAGCCAGCGTCGAGAGGCTGAACACGAACATGCCCAAGGCAAGCATCATAGCGATTACTCCAGATCACCCAGCTTGCTGCGCATGCGCACAGCTTTTTCGCTCTTGATGCGGCTCAGTTCGGCGCGCACGGCTCGGGCGATGGCTTGGGCATCCATGTTGGGCGTGGGGTGGATGTTGATTTCGTAGTGGTCGTTGCTGTCGTAGGTGGTCGGCGCGGGCGGGGTGATCGGTGGACGCATATCAACGGCCAGCGCCGGGGTGCTGAGTGTGCCGAGGGCGAGTACACCGGTTGCCGCTAGTTGTTTGCCGAGCTGGCTGATGGCGTTCAGTGGGCCTTTGCCACCCTCGACCAGACCTTGCGTCAGGCCCGCCATCGTGAAGCTGCCCAACTGCGCGAACACCCGCGAGGGGCTATGGATATCGAGCTTTTCCTTGAACCAGCCAATGGTCGAGTCGCCGATGTTGTTGATGGCGTCTTTGACCTTGCTCAAGCCTGCATAAAGCCCGTTGATCAGACCGTTGACGATCATGCTGCCGAACTCGGTAAAACGGTTGGGTAGATCGATTCCCAAATAGCTCAGTACACCGGCAAAGGCCTGGTAGATCAGCCCGATAGGGCTGAAGTTGGCCAGCACCGTCAGGATGCCGCCAATGCCGCCGTCAAATCCCGCTTTGATTTCTTTCCAGGAACTGTCGAAGTAGCCTTTAACCGCATCCCAATTTTTGTAGATCAGGTAGGCGGCGCCGGCGAGCAGCGCGATGATCACACCAATGGCCAGCACAATCGGGTTGGCAGCCAGTGCCCACAGTGCAATGCCTACCGAGCGCAATGCGGTGATCAAGGCTCCGCCCATTAAGCTGACCAGGATGCGTAAACCTTGGGCCAGCATCGGCAAGGCATTTCGGGCTAAACCGGTAATTGTTGGGAAAAGATTGCGGAACAATTTAAAGATGCCGCCGCCCTTTATCCCAAACATCGTCATGCCATAGCGCAGTACTACAAATGGGCCGATCAAGCTGGCAAGGGTCAGTGCCAATGCGCCAAATGTAGCGGCCATAACGCCTACGACCATCACCGTTTTCAATACAGCGGCTGCTGCGGCCGGGTTTTCCTTCATCCAGGCCGTGAGTTCTTTGATAACGACGGTGATTTGTTTTAACGCAGCTACATAGGTTGGAAGGATGGCGTCGCTCATCTCGCGATAGGCGTTGGCCTTTTGTGCGAGCAGTTCCAGCTCATTGCCCTGGGTGCTATCGACGGCTTTGACGTACAACTGATCAATGCCATCAGCACCCTCGTTGAGCCTGGCGTTTTTGTGGATCTGATGGCGTTGCAAATACAACTGCGCAAACAGGTTAGAGGCGGTGCGGTTGGAAAAAATACTGCCGATGGTGTCCAGCACCTTGTTTTTATCGGTGATGCCCTTGGCAGCCAGCTGCGGTAACAGGATTTTCTCCATCCATTCGAATTGGTTCTCGCGGAACAGCTCGCTGCCCTTGATCGCGCCCACATCGAGAAAGGCGATCTGCCCCGCCTTATCATGTTTAACCTTCTTAGGGTCGACCAAGCCGAGTTGCTCCATGTTATTGGCCGCGCGCTTGGTGGTTTTGCCCTGATAGATGTTGGAGTAAGCGCTCATCATCGCGGTACCGACGCGATGGCCGCCCATTTCCTGCACCAGAGGCTCCATCTGGTAGTAGAAGGCTTCGTCCTTGATACCTTTGGCCGCAACGCCGCCGGTCTTGATCACGTTGAGCCATTCGTTCGGACCGACCCGGCCACCGGTGGCGGTGAGGATGCGCTGCACAATGTCGGCCTGGCTGATGAATGCCTCTTTGCTGGCCAGCCCGCCACGCATTTCGATGACTTTGAGCATGTCCATGAACTTGCGTTCGTTGTCCGCGCCTTGCTCTTCGCCGAACATCGCGTGGTTGGCGAATTTCATCTTGGCCAGCGTAGGGGAAACCATTTCCGCTTCGTGTTCATCCGCAAATACGGTCATGGCATCGCGAACCAACGTCAGGTTTTCAGTGACACTGGTGCCATAGGTTTTCATTTGTTTGGCGAAGTTGATCGCCTTGCTGGTGTCCTCTTTGCCGAGGCCCAGCGCGGCCACCCGTTGTTCTTCCAGCGCGAAGTGCTTGCCTTCCTTCAAAGGTGCATACAGCCCGCGACCGATGCCATAGGCCGCACCCATGCTGGCGGCACCTTGAGCGGCGGAGGTGCCCGCCAGTTGTTGACCCTTTTGATAGGTTTTGCCTGCTCGGGTCATACGCTGCTGCTGTTTGGTCAGGGCTTCTAACCGTTTGCGCTGGGTGTCTATCTGAAGGTTCGCATCGGCCATCTGCTGTTTGAGCCGACGTTCATGCTCGCTCAAATTACGTGTATCGACACCGGTGGCTTTGAGGCGTTGGCGTAGTTGATTGAGCTGTTGGTTTTGACTGATTTCTTGCTGCTTTAATTGCTGCAGCGAGCGTCTGGCTTTGTCAAATTCACGCTGCATGGCGCGGGTCGGTGTGGTGGTTGAGGCCATTTGCCGGCCCAACTCGCGGGCTTTGTTGCGGGCAGCCACCAACTCGGCGCTGGTGTTGGCTAACCCCTGTTTGAGCTGGCGGAATTCGCCCACTTGCTTCTGCGCGGCGCCTAAGCCTTTGAGGCTGTCGCGAGCGGCTTTGAGCGCTTGCGCCGCTTTGACAGATTGCCCCTGAATGCTGCGTAGCGGCGCGGTGGCCTTGTCGATGGCGGTAAGCAGTACCCTAAGTCTTAAATCATTCGCCATCAGTGGAACTCCGCACCCTGGCGCGCTCGCGCCAGTCCATCAGTTCTTGCAGGCCCAACTGATCCATATCAGTCGGTGCCCAGTGAAAAACCACAGCCAGATCAGCCATAGCGTCTTCTACGCAACGAGGTACACATCCGCCTTCGCCGACTTCTGCAACAAAAAACTGGCGATCTTGCTGCCGATGGCCAACAGGTCGGCCGGGTCCATGCCTGCGGCTTCGGGGGCGGTGATGCCGGGGTTGCTGATGCGCGGAATCACTTTGATCAGGCTCGACACGTCCATATTCAGCAGGTCGATCAGCAACACGCCGCGCAGCTCACCTGACGAAGGTTTACGCAGGGTGATGCTGGCGATTTCGGTGTTTCCGCGTTTGATCGGCTGGTCGAGGGTGACGCAGTTGTCGTCGGCAGCGGGCAGGGTTTCAGCGGGGTCAGAGGTGTTCATGTATGGCTCCAGGTGATGACGTTAACGAAGATGGGTGACGGAACTCGGATCAAATGCCCAAGGCGCTACGTTGTTTTTCCAGCATGTCCACGCCGTTGACCTTCTCGATAAAGTTGAGCAGGTCGATTTCGATGATTTCCTCGTTATCGACGGTCAGCTTGTAGTAAGTGCAAGTGGTTTTGATGCTGTGCTCAGTGTCCTCGCCGGGTTTGGCATCGCCCATTTCGATGGACTCGTGACGACCGCGCACGACGATTTCTACGGTGCTGATTTCGCCTGTGTCGTCTTGCTGGAACGGGCCGGAAAAACGCAGGGCGACGGCGGACGCATTGACGGCGCCGAACTGTTTGAGCGAGATCAAATCCAGGCCGCCGGTTTTCCAGTCGAACTGGATGCCGTCGTCGGACATGCCCAGATCGGCCTTGACCGCGCCGTTCATGCCGCCGCCGCGATAGCCTTCCATCTTGCGGGCCAGGGGCGGCAAGGTGACGGACTTGGCCACACCGAGGTAACTGTTGCCGTCGTTGAACAGGTTTATGTTTTTGAGCTTGCGAGGTAAGGCCATGACGCGGTTCTCCGGTGAGCAGGCGCGGGGTTGGCTCCCCTTGCGGGGAGGCCCGGTTTAACGGTTGATCTTGCTGGCGAAGTCGATCAGGTAACGGTCGGTGATGCGTTGGCGCAGGGTCAGGTCTTCCAGAGGCGGCACCGGGGTGTAGTCGTAGTCGAGGTAGAGCTTGCCGGCCTTGAGCGTGTCTTTTTCGTTGATGTCGTCCGGGAACCAGCAACTGCCGCCGATCAAATACCCTTGCGAGATCAGTTCGCGGAATTTAGCGTTGATCCCTTCAACAATGTCGCGCACCAGTGAAGCGTGCATCGGCTTGTCTACCGCCCACATGACGCCTTCGGCGATGGTGTCGGCGAGGATTTGCGCGGTGCGGGTGTAGTTTTCAAAGGCGAACAACGGGTCATCGGAACTGGTGCGACTGCCCCAGAAGCGATAGCCGCCTTCGTTGATCAGCGTGGTGACATCGTTGCTGTTGAGGTAGTTGGCATCGGTGGCCGGGTTTTGTAGATCCCAGAATACGTCGGCACTGATGCCGGTCACGCCGTTGACCGGAACGTTGGAGAGGGTTTTGTGCCAGCCAATTTCCTGATCGATCTTGGCGCGTAAACCCAGGGCGCGGGCGACGGCTGACGCGACGGCGGTTTTGCTGGTGCTGATATCGAAGTTCAGGAAGTCCGGCCAGATCACCATCACTTCGCGGGCGCCGAAGTTCTCGCGGTAGGCGACCACTTCCTCTTTGGTTTTGCAGTCCCAAGCGCTGACGTAGGCGAAAGCACGTAGCTGCTGGGCAATGCTCGCCAGTGCGGTGGCCACCGGCAGGCTGTCCAGCCCCGGCACGCCGAGAATGCGTGGCACCATACCCAAGCGTGCCTTGGCTGCGAGCAGGGCTTTCATGCCGGTGTATTTGCCGTCGGCGGTGGTGGTGCCGATCAGCGCGCTGGTGGTTTCGGCTTCGTCGGCGCCTTCCTTGACCCGCACCACGATGGTGTAGGGCTTGGTCTGGTCAGCGATGGCCTGCAAGCTGGCGGCGAGGGTGCCTTTGACCCCGGCTTTGCCGACAGCGGTTTGCACGTTGGTGATGAGTACCGGCGTGTCCAAAGGAAAGAACGCCGCGTCCGCGTCTTCGGCTGTGCAAACCATGCCGATGACAGCGGTGGGGATAGTGCGAATGGGGCGGGTGCCGTCGTTGAGTTCGATGACCCGCACGCCGTGGAGATAATCGGACATGGGTGGTGCCTGCGCAGTGGATTGACACTGCACAGGCTGCCGCGCGCGTGGCGGTTGGGCGAGGAGCTGGGCTTGTAGGGTGAAGGGCTACAGGGTGTCGACGCTCAGGTTCTGGTTATTGGGTTTGGGCGGTGATCCAGTCCGGGGCAGCAGGTCGCTGTTCGGGGGCTGGAAAACCGGGTGATTGCGGCCAGTCACGCAAGGCTTGCAGGTAGGTCAACACGCTTTTGAACTGATCAGCGTTCAGCGTGGGATCAAGTGCCAGATCCATTTCATCGCGATGCCGCTCACGCAGCCACTTGATCGATTCGACTTCTGAATCACGCCACATACGCTCATTGAGGGCAGCCCGCTCTTCAGCGCTGAGAACGTCGATGGAGCGAAATTCGACCTTACCCGTGGGGGTCAAATAGGCCGTCCCAGGTTGCCTGGCCAGTGTTTGCTCAAAGACTTTACGCGTGACCAACTTTGCGTGCGCCGGGATGTCCTTGCTATTGATCACCGCATCGAAGCGGCCCACGATCCGGCCGTCTTCGGCCACGTCCAGGTAATAACGATTCACCATGTTCAGCTCCCCCATGCCAAGTAAAACCCATAACCGCCGCCCGACAGGCTGCCGCCCACCGACCAGATGAACTTCGTGCGGTCGATGATCTGCGTAACGAAGCCGTAACCACTGCCGTGCCCGCCTTGCGTAGCGGCCTCTATGCTCATGACCATGCCAAAGCAGGCGCTGGGGAACGGCACGTTAAACCCCCGGTAATCGGTCGTTCCTTGGGACTCATAGACATAACCCCATTGCAGCAAAAAACCGCCCAGCCAACTGGGAAAACAAAAGTAGCCGTTTTGGGTCGGGCTGAATGAAAACCCCCATTTGAGTTTTTTCGGGGTGACGATGGTTTCATCATCTGTCCCCGCATTGACTTGGTTGATCGACGCAATCCCGGCAATGCCGGCGACGTACTCAGTGGCTTGCACCACTTTTTTAGCCACATAGCGCGCCACGGCAAACGGGTTCATCCAGCGCGCGATATTGCTCCCTGACTCGGCTTCGGCGACAGACGCTGACATGGATGTGTCGAGCAGCTCCGGTGCTGATCCCCACACGATGGGGTTCGCTCCCGCAGCAGCTTTACGGATAATCACGCGTCCAGCGGCGACCGAGATACACGCCGCTGCGGCCGAGGTGTCATGGCGGAGCCAACTGGTGCCATCCCAGTAGCAGTTTTGCCCGACCGAAGATTCTGAAAACGCCGTGACAAACGCAAATTGCCCGCCGTGCAGATCCAGGCTGCCGCCTCCCAATGGGTTGCGAATAGGGACGCCGTCAGTGATGTTGTAGCCCGCCAGCGTCGTGGCTTTAGGTGCCTTACCGGCCAGTGCGTTGATGATGGTGTTGGCAAAGTTGGGATCACCGCCCAAGGCGTCCGCCAACTCTTTGAGCGTGTCCAGCGCACCTGGGGCACCACTGACAACGCCGGCAATGGCGGTTTGTATCGCGGTCGCTGTTTCCAGTTTGGTAAAAACGTCCGTGATGTTGTAGCCGGCGACGGTATTCGGCTTGTTGAGCAACGCGGCGAAGGTCAGGTTGCTGGTATCAATCACCTGACTGGTTTTCCAGGCAATAGGATTTGCGCCCTCAGGGGCCTTGCGCACCACGACCGCCCCACGCTCAAGCGCCATGCACACCGCAGGCCGTGAGGTGTCGTGGCGTAACCAGCGGGTGCCATCCCACCAACAGTTTTGGCAGACCGAGGACTCTTGGTTGGCGGACAGAAACGCGAACGAGCCGCCGTGGATATCCAGGCTGTCGCCCCCTAAAGGGTTACGGATGGGCACGCCGTCAGTTATGTTGTAACCGGCCAGTGTTGTGGCTTTTGGCGCTTTGTCGGCCAGTGCGTTGATGATGGTGTTGGCAAAGTTCGGGTCGCCGCCCAGGGCATCAGCCAGTTCCTTGAGCGTGTCCAGTGCGCCCGGTGCGCCGCTGATGACCCCCGCAATCGCTGCCTGCACCGCCGCGTCCACTTCGACCTTGGTGTACGCATCTTTGATGCCGTTACCGGCCAGTGTGCTCGGATTAAACCCTTCGACCACTACGCCGCGCTCGTTGATCCGCACCTGCTGATAAATGCCCGCAGGGCGCGTTGCCGGCAGCACTTCAATGATACGGTCGTCCACGTACTGCCGGGTCGCAAGCACCACGCTTGGATCGATTTTCAACGTGACGTTGGCCGCGCTGGTGACGATGAAGTTCATCCGCACCACTTGGGTCTTGCCGCTGCCTTGAGCCAGCAACGGCTTGAAGCTCGGTGCGCAGTTGGCCACGGCCACCAGATCACCGTCAGCGTCGTACAGACCGATTTCCCGTATCCACCAACCGCCGACGTTTTCCGGGATTACCTGTTCGGCGATCACCACGTTGGTGTTTTTCGGGTCGACCTTGACCTGATTCAACGGGGCACGGTTTCGCTCGTTGATGAGCCGGGTCTGCAAACGGTTCGGGATCGGGTCGGTGCCATTGGCATCGCCCACGCCCATTTTTGAGAACGTCCAGGGGATGCCAAGGGCATCGGCGTTGGCTTGCTTGGCTTCCCCGATGGCCGTGAGGATCGCCATGAACTGGCTGTTTTGATCAATCATAAGTAAACGTCCAGGGTTTCGATGTGGTGTTCGCGGCCAGCGGGGCCAAAGTGCCCCATGACCTCGATGTCACGCGGTGCCGGGGGGTAAACGTCGATTTCATCGCCCTCGTAGAGCGCGGCAAATACGTTGATGAGTCCGGTGCTTTCAAGGCTGATGGCCAGACCGGTCAAGTGGCGGCTGACGGGTTTGGCGTCGTCGATCAGGAAGGTGAGTTCCTGATACATCTCCTCGGTGATGCCGGTGTCGAGCACGCCGACCTTGAGCGCGAAAGTGCCGGGTACGCCCTCGGGCACGGTTTGCCACCACTCGACAATTTCGATCAAGTAGCCCAGCGGCTCCACCACGCGCCGCAGCGCGCCAATGGTGCCTTTGCGCGAGTGGATGACGTACGACGCGCGTATTGCCGCGCGCTTGGTGCTTTCCAGCCATTTGCTGTCCCAGCGGTCGACCGACAACGACCACGCCAGATACGGCAGCAACTCGGCGGGGCAGGTGTCGGGGTTCCACAGCTGACGCAATGGCACCGGCACCCGCTGGATTTGCGTTAACGCCTGCGCTGCCTGACGCTCCAGGTCGCTGGCATTACGTGGCAGCAACGACGGGCTGGTCACGGCTGAACGCCCAGCGTCAGCGCAACCGAGGTGCAAAAAGGCGCTTGATACGGCGTGGCGCGAATGTCATGCCAGTTATCCAGCGCGACCCTGCGCACGCCTTCCACATGCAGCGCGGCGTGGACGGCTGACTCGGACACTTCCATGCCCAAACGACGGCGCTGATGTACGTACGCCATCAGGCGTTTTTCTGCGGCGACAAGTATCGGTTCAGACTCGGGGCCGCTGGTGGTCAGGTACAGCGTGGCATTGACTTGGTAGCGGATGACCTGCGCGGTTTGCACTGTCAGGCGGTCCGCCACTGGGCGTCGGTCATCATCACTTAGATATGCCATCACAGTTGCCAGCAACGCGGCGCTCGCCGTGCCGTCCCCGAGCAATGCTTGCACCGTCACCACCACGGCGGCGGGCGTGGGGCTTTCAGCGGTGGCGTCGCCCACCTGACCATCGGCGGCACGGGCGTGAATGATGTAGCTGTTGCGCGGGCCTGCGGTGCTCAAACCTTCCCACGCCATCTGCGCTCGCTCGCGCAGGCTGTCGTCGCTCTCCATCACTCGGGCGACAGGCGGGTTCGCGTTGGGCTTACCTTCCTGAATCACCAGCCGCTTGACGTTGAAATTGGCCGCGAGGTTGTCCAGGTCATAGTTGGTGGCCAGTGACAGCATGTTTGCCACCGCCGCTTCATTCACCCGTTGCCGCCAGAGGGTTTCGCGGTAGGCGTTCTCTTCCAGCAGCTTGGTCAGCGGTTCGGACTCCAGATTCAATCGGGCGGCGATTTCCGCCTGCTGCTCCACCGGCCACAGACTGATGGCATACGCCTTACGCTCGGCGAGGATGTGCTCGTAGTCGATCTGCTGCACGATCTGCGGCGTGGGTAGCAGGCTGAGATCGATGGCCGCGAAGGTATTCATGCGCCGCCTCCCAGTTGCAAGGGCAGGCTCATGTTCAGCGCCTGATTACGGTCGAGGATGCGGCCTTCAATATCAATCACCACCTGGCCTTGCAGCGTTACACCATGCAGTTGCACGCGGGTGACGCTGACGCGCGGTTCCCAACGCATGATCGCCATCACACTGGCGGCGTAGACACGCAAGCGTGTGGCGTCGTTGAACGGTTGGTCCACCAGCTCGGGCAGCAAACTGCCGTATTCGCGGCGCATCACTCGGGTGCCGAGGCGGGTGGTCAAGATGTCACTGATGGATTGGCCGATATGCTCGACTGTGCTGATCGCGGCGCCGGTATCGCGGTTCATTGCGGCACTCCCGTTTGCGAACCGCCCGGTAACACGCCGCCGTGGGTGTGTTTGACCAAGCTGATGCCTGCGGCCAGCACATCGTCGGATACGGTGACTGTGCCGGTGACGATTTGATTGCCGGTTTGGTTGTAATCGCCCTGGTGCGTGATCGGGCCGACAATGGTGATGCCGCCTGTGCTGACCAGATTGGTCGTGCCGCCTTCGGCCAACACCGCATTTAAATGGTGGGCGACGCTGTCGTACTCGATCACCGTGCCGTCGCGGTAGGTGCGGCGGTGCAAGCCCTCACGGTCGCCATTGGCCGGGTGCGCGGTGCTGTAGATGCCGGTCAGGGCAATGCCGTTGGCGAGTTGGCCTGAGGGGCTGAACAGGATTACTTGTTCGTCGACGGTCGGCGGGTCCCAGTCCACATCGGCGCCGGCCCGCAAAGCGATCCAGGGTAACCAACCTGTTAGTAGCTCGCCGGTTTTCACACGCACACGGGGTGGGTTCATCTGAGTTTCGGCAATGGTGCCGAAGCGGATGAGGTTTTCGAGCATTCTGGCGAGGGCTGGGATATCGTTCATGCGCCGATGGTGGCGCTGGCTGTTCAGACGTGCAGCCTCTGTAGTTTGTAGGCCAAGGCGCGACAGATTTCTTTACCGAACATAAATTGAAATATTAAAAGAGGTTGTATGACATCGGTCAAAAAAGGGAAGCGTTTGTACCGGATTCTGGACTTTGCTCGAGTAGTTCAAATTTTTGAAAATAAAGAGTTGTTTTTTGCTCGGCCAAGCTCTTGGGATGATCCGTATGAAAAGATTCTTAATCATTACAAGAAAGACTCTATTTTTTCTCAATGCTGGAGTCTTTCAGATGTTTCAGATGCTATGTGGAGAATCTATTCGCAAAATGGGATGGGTGTTAGGATCTCAACGACAGTTGGTAAGTTAGACGAGGTTCTTAAGGCTTCAGCAAGAAATATGGATGTATCGCCTCGAGAGATTAAATATAAATATCGATTGGAGAAAGTTGACTATATGACTCCAGTAGAGGTTCGAGACAAAGCATCAAAAATAGCAGATGAAATGCTACATTTTTTTGATATCGGTAGAGCTGTGGATATGCTTTACATTAAGCGGTTGGCTTTTGAGCATGAAAATGAATTAAGAGCAACGCTATACTTTCCTTGTGATAAAGAATTAAGTGGCAAGGGAGTGACTGTTCCGATAGATCCGCATGAATTCATAGATCGAATTTTATTGGACCCAAGAGCGCCCGATGAAGTTATAAAAGCCTTTAAGAGTTATTTTAAAAAAGTACTTGGTTTTAAAGGGAGAGTTGGGCGCTCTGCTCTTTATAGGGTTCCTAAGTCAATTGAAATTATGACAAAGGAAATCAGTGTCAAAGATATTTAACGTAGATGTGTGAGTAGTTCATTCCGAATTATCTCGAAGTCAGACTCGGTAAAACCAAGCACCTCCCGCTGCTCATACCTGACCTCCGGGGCATCAGTCTCGGCTCGGTCTTTCAGTCCGTACTGATGCACCCGCGCAATTCGCGCCACTCGCCCAGTGAAGCCCACGGTGATCGTCTGGCCGTCGCCCTTGGCCTTTAGATAGCTGGCCTTTGGTAGTTTTTGGAACATTTTCACCTGACGCTTGATCCGTCCCTTTTTACCTTTCAGATCGCGTGGCTTTCGCGCCGCGTAGGCACTGCCATCAGGGTTACGCTGCTGTTTAACCCGCTGTTGTTGGCTACGGCGTAGTTTCTGCGCCAATGACCGCGCTAGTTTGCTGCGGGCAGCGGGTTCCAGTTTGTTGAGTAACACACCGGCCCAGTCTTCCAGTGCGTCCAGGTCATTGACCATTTTGAATCATCCATTCGCCGTCGAGGCCCAAGGTTCCGGGGCGCCATGCGGGGTCGAGATAGTTGGCGACTCGCTGCGGTTCGCCGGGGTGTTTGACGGTGGTGTTACCGTCCGCATCCTGGCCAACGACCACGCGCTCAGTCAGCGGCAGGCGAATGCTCAGATCGACCTTGCTGTTATCCAGCACGTCTGCCTCAAACTTGATGCCTTCGGCCGACCTGTCGAGGTTTTCCAGTAATTCGGATTGGTTGACGCTGAGCCAGCCCAGCAGCGGCAGCATGACGCTGTCGGGGTGGCCGGCGTAGTCGGTGAGGATGATTTGCAAGTCAAAGCTGTATTCAAACGACAGACTGGCCGCAGCGGTGCAGCGCACTTTGCCGTTGTCGATGAAGATCAGCATCCGGTCGGGGTTGTGCTTGAGTTCGGCGATGGTGGCGAGCAGGTGAGCGCGCAGGCTGTCGGGTTTGTTCATGGCGTGACCTGCTGTTGTTGAAAAATCATATCGACTTGCGCCGCGCACTCGGCCCACGCGGCTTCGGTGCGCTCCTGATCGGTGAGCAAGTCGCCGTTATGGTTTGGGCCGGTCGCTGGCAGTTGGCATGGCACCACGGCCGGACAGCCACTGACGATAAGCGTCGGCGCCGGTGAGGGCGGGGCGCTCGCGCAACCGGCGAGCAATGTCAGGCAAAGGCTGGGCAGCCCAATCGCGCAATGCGGTGTTTTCACGTTTCAGTCCCTCTATCTGAAGCTCGCGCTGGGCCAAGCCTTGGCGCAGTTGGTCGTGCAGGCTACGCAGTTGGCTTTGTGCCTGACGCTCCAGGTTCAACGTGCGGTTCAGGGTGGTGGCGGTGTTCAAATTGCGGGCGGCGTCTTCGCGTGCTGTTTTCGCATCGTGTTGCGCCAGTTCCGTCGCTTGCCGTGCAACGCTGATGCGTTGCTGCTGACCCCAGATAAACAGCGCCAAGGCGCCAAGCAGGGCAAGCCCGTACAGTGCTTGGCGCAGGGCGCTCATGCGCGGTACCAGCCCAGTTGGTTCATAGCGTCGATGTCAAGGTGTTCGACCGGACCACGTATGACGATGACTTTGGCGTCGGGCTGAATATGGCGCAGCGCCGTGACCAATTGCTGCATGCCTTCGATTTCGGTGTTGTGTGGCACCACAAGCAGGTCGCCGTCCTGTACGCGCAGGGCGCGGACTTCGTCGAGATCGATCATGCCGCCACCTCCTGACCACAACCGCAGCCCGCATGCCGCTCAAAGGCCCGTTGCAGTTTGATGTCGTACAAATTGCGCTGGTAATCCGGGCCGTTGTAGAGCTTGGCGAACTCGGCCCATTTACGCGCTTTGAGGGCTTTGTGCAGCGCTGGGTCGGTCTCGATAAAACGCACGAATGCGTCGAACTGCTGCGACTCGCTGGCACTCATGGCCGTAACAAACGCCTGAACGCTGGCATAGCCCAAGCGCTGCCAGTGAAAGCCCATGATCTGGAACGTGCCCCAGGAGGCGGACTCAAGGGCCGCGTTGTCGTCGATCAGGCGCGCATGAGTCAAGCGTTGGTGTTCGGCGCTGCCCCCGGCATAAGCACCGGGCTTGGGGTTGACGATGGCCGGGTTTAGGGCTGCCAGTTCGTCGGCGTGCTGTTTGAGTTGGGCCGGGTTATCCCCCTCGTGACGAGGGGTGGCTAACTGGCGATACATGATATGCCGCTCAAACAGAATCACTGGCTTGCCGTTGTCGAGAAAACCTTTGCCGTTGGATTCCACTTCATTTACCGCGTAAACACTGGCCAGTGGCACGTCGAGGCGTTGGGCTGCGTTGACCAGGTCATGGTTTTTCAGCAACTGCTGACAATCGCCCCCAGACAGGCTCGCGAGGGTTTTAGTGCCAGCAATACCATCGGCCACCAGTCCGGCTTTCAACTGATAAGCACGCACGGCGGCTTCGGTCAGGTCGCCGTAATGGCCGTCGGCGTTGAGATTGGCCCCGTTACTGTTGAGGTTGGTTTGCAGGATGCGCACCGCTTGCGAGCGGTCGCCGTGGCGCAGGGTGGTCATGACTGTTCTGCCTTACGGATGAAAAACTTTTTGGCCGCCGCGCGGGTGCCCTCAACGCCCAGCAAACCGATCACGCCCCCAAAGAACGGGGCGGTGGTGATGGGCACACCGATCAGGGCCAGCCCGTGGCTGGCAGTGAGGGCCAAGGCGCCGCACAACGGTGCCTCGATCAATACGCGGCGCAGCGTGCCGCCGCCGTACATCACCCGCAGGCCGGCAATGACCAGGGCTAAAACCCCGGCATACAGGGTTGGCCAGTTCTGTTCGAGCCAAGTGGCCAGCCAGGCCCAAGTGTCGGGACGTTCAGGCATGTGATGTTTTCCATTATCCAGGGGTCGTGGGTTCAAGGTTTTGCTGCGGTTCAGTCCCATAGGTTCACCACTTGCCGCTGAGGCGCGGCGGGTTGGGCATCGGGCATGCTCACGGGAGTGCCATGTGGCAGAAACGGGCCGTGTTCGGCCAGACCGGGGTTGGCTTCTAATACGGCCTCGGTCACGCCCGCCGTACGGCCGTAATGGCGCCAACACAAGGCGTCAACCGTGTCGTTTTGTTGGGCGCGCACCCAGGTCGTCATCAGATCAACTCCACAGTGCTGCGATTGATGCCAAGAAAATCACGCACTGCCCAGCGCAGATCGCGACGGTAGTCGTCAATATTAGGGGTGAGTTCTTCGGCGTTTTTATTGCCGCTGTTGGTGCTGTCGTAGGAGCGATAGCGTTCACAGACTTCGGCGCCTGTCCCGGCCTCAATGGCGCGGCGGTACAGGTGGACCAATGCTGAAACGTCCTGTACCTGCTCGGCAGGCACTTGGGCTAGTTCGCTGTAGCCCGCTGCTTGCTGGATGGCGCGCCAGTCCTTCAGCTCGCGGTTGAGGTTGATGGCAGCCGAGATGCACGCAGTTTCCAGGCGAGCCGGGGTGACACTGGCATCGACGCGCAAGGTGCCGCGCAACGCATCCAGATCGATGGACGGCCAGAAAGGGTCGGTGTTGATATGGCCGCTGGGCGTGCTGCCGCTGGCTACGAATCCGCTCATGCGTAAGCTCTAAATAGGTCGCCGGTGGTCGGGGTGTTACAGGGCAGCGCTAAAGACACTGCCTGTTCAACCCCGAGCCGGCGGGGGGCGTGGGGACGCTCGGTTAACCGTGGCAGCTTATTCAGCTGAAACAGTGTGTTTTTTCAGAAGGCGTTCGGCGCCATCCAGGTCTTTTTTGCCGCCGCATCCGTCGTGCAGCTCAATCGCTCGTTTGAGCAGGTCAATGCCTGCTTCCATCTGACCCGCTTGCCCGCGTGTCTCAGCATTAAGGCCGACCAGCGTGGCGCGTCCGGCAGCCAGATAGAGCTTGGCGCGAGCCTGATCGGGCATGTCCTGGTCTTCGGTCATTTCAAGGGTGCGATACAGCACGCCAATGTCGAAGCTGTCGTCGCCGGCCTTTTGCGCTTTGAGCGCGGCTGAGGCGATTTCCTCGGCCACTAAACAGCCGGTGGTGCGCTCGAAACGATCCGGCATCACCAGTTTGTGTTTGAGCACGTAGGCCGCTACATCCAGTGCGCCTTTGTAATCGCCGGCATCGATCCGCCAGACCATGACGGTGGTCATGACTTCGTCTTGCGCGCCGTTGCCGGCTTCAAGCACGCCTTCGACGTAAGGGATGTATTCGGGCAGCAGTTGGAGCTTCAGCGCGGCTTTGCCTTCGTTGGACTGGATTGACTTCAGGCGCAGCCGATCCTGAAGCAGTTGGTTGAGCTGATGCTCGTACGCCGTCGCGCCCGCCATTGACTGCATGGGCGCGGTTTTAGCGGACTCCATCGCCGCACGGGCGCGGCGTTGGTGGGCTTGAGCAAGGCTGAGCGCCATGAGTTAACCCTCGCTGACCGGATCAGGTTCAACCGCATCGACCGGGGTGATGTTCTCCAGCAGGCACCCAAGGCCGTAGTCCTCGACCACGTAGGCGTCGTTCGACGACTCGTAGTTACTGATGCGGTTCCACTCCGGTTCTTCTTTCAAGTAGCGACGGCGGGCCATGAGCTGCCAGTAAACCGACAGGTTGGCGAAGGTGGTGATCAGCACGGCGCCTTCGGGCATGTAAGGCACCTCGTACAGTGGCAGCCCGCCGACGCGACGTTGCGAGATGATCAGGTCGCTGGCCAGGGTGTTGGTGGCGTCCTGATCTTTGTTGACTAGGGCCAGGAATTTGTCGTGTACCAGTTCGCGGCCGGTCAGCACCACAAGGCCCGGATTGCGGCGATACCACGGGTCGAGCAACTGGATGGCGTCATACACCAGGGCGTCGATGTTTTTGAAATCACCGTTTTTACCGATGCGAATTTTGCCTTTCTCGGCACCTTCTTTGAGTACGCGGTCGGGGGCGTGCAGGCGGTACTGCTCAAGCCAGCCGATGTTGACGTCTTCCAGCAGCGGGTTTTCGACGCGGTCAGTTTGCTCGGCAGCCTTGATGCCGTAGAAACCGATTTGAATGCGGTCCAGGGCTTGGCGTTGGGCAATGGCGCTCGACAGACGTGTCTGGAAGTCCGGGAACTTGGCCCAGGCATCGAGCTGGCGATAAGTGACAAAGGTGTCGAAGTCGGTTTTTTCGGCTTTGTACTTGTCGCTCGACAAGGTGCCGATGCTGCGTGGCTCGCGGGCTTTGACGTTGGTGTTAGTGCGGCCGGCAATGGTGCTGCCAACGCCCAGACCGACCTTTTCGCCTTCCTGCTCATCGACCCCGATGATGTTGATCTTGCCGAGAAATTCGCTGGATTCCTGAATCTTGGTTTCCAGTTTTTGCTGGATACTCGGGTCTACATTGAACGTGGCGTTGGCAGACTCGACGCCGTTGAGTTTGGCCACTTGGCTGAGGTAGCCAGTAAAGAGTTTTCGTGTGTCGTTACGCATGGGTGTCTCCGGTCGTGGGCGTGCAGGTGTGGGCCGTCAGGTCAGAATTCAGCCAGTGCCTGGCTGCCTCCACCGGTCACCGGGGGGCGAGAGAGTTGGGAGTGATCCTGAGTGTTGCCAAGGGCGGTTTTCAACATGTTCAAGTCCGCGCTGAGTTGCTGCACTTGGGTGCGCAGTTCGCTGTTACTGGTCTGGGCGGCTGAGAACTGTTCTTCCAGGCTTTTGCCGTGCTCAGCAATGGCCTCGACGGCTTGGCCAATCGCACCGAACTCACTGTCGTCCCTGGCTTCTTTGCGTTTGAGCAGGTCTTGAACCTTGCTGAACAGTTGGGCGCCGATGCCGGGTTTCTCTTCGTATTCCTCAAACACCAACTCGGTTTCTTCGGCCACGGTGAACAGGTTGTCTGGCGATTGTTTACGCGATTTGAGCGGGCTGGCATCTGGATGCTGTGCCGAGAAGGCCAGCATTTCCGTGCCAAGGCTGGCCGGGGTGTCAGTGACGCCGAGGCCCATCAGATAAGCCTTGCCGGTGTCGGCAAATTTCTCGCGCACTTCGATGCTGGTGAAAATCTTCTGCTTCAGTTTGTTGACCATGCTGACCAAATCGTCGGTCGGCTCGATCTGGGCAAACAGTGCCCGCACTTTCTTACCGTTGATTTCGACGTCGTCAGCCTTGACCGCGAGGATGTCGCCGTACGCGCGGAAAGGGGAGTCCGGCAGCGTGCCGCGAATGTGTTCCATCCACACGCGGGCACCGTATTTGCTGCGGTCGTAACTGGTGGCCATCTGGTCGATCCAGTCGCCTTCGATGCGGCGCCCGTCGGTGGTCGCGCCTTCAACGGCGACCCGGAACCATTTACTGCGAAATTTTTTCATGCCGTAGATCCTCGATGCGTGGGGCGCGTTCCTCTCGGAAAAGACGCGTTGCAATGAGGGGCATGGTCGGGACGCGCGCGTGTTGCGGCAACGAGGCGCCCTTGTAGGGCGGGAGGTTACAAGGGGGGCAGCTATTGAGTAACGGGCGCGGACGGCAGCATCGCGGCCATGACTACGACCGCTTTGTTACCGATGGATGCACGCCGCCAATCCAAATTTCTGTATTGGATGGGTTGGCGCATCTGTGAGATCGCCGAGGCTACGGGCGAAAAAGAGAAAACGCTACACAGCTGGAAGACCCGCGACGAGTGGGACAGGGCGGACAACGTCGAGCGCATCGGCGGCGCACTGGAAGCGCGCCTGGTGCAGTTGATCCTCAAAGAGGGCAAGACCAGCGGCGACTTCAAGGAAATTGATCTGCTGCACCGCCAACTGGAGCGGCAGGCGCGGATTGTGCGCTATCAGGACGGCGGCACTGAAACTGACCTCAACCCGAACCTAGCCAAGCGCAACAGCGAGCCGAAGAAAAAAGCGGTCAAAAACGAGATCAACGAAGACCAGATCGAGTTGCTGCGCGAGGCGTTTATCGATGGCTGTTTTGACTACCAGAAAGACTGGTACCGGGCAGGTAATCAGCGCACACGTGTGATCCTCAAAAGCCGCCAGATCGGCGCCACGTACTACTTTGCCCGTGAGGCGTTTATCGATGCCCTGGACACCGGGCGTAATCAGATTTTCCTTTCAGCCTCGAAAAACCAGGCTTACCTTTTCCGGGGCTACATTTTGGCGTTCGTACGCGAGGTGTGCGGGGTCGAGCTGACGGGTGATCCGATTGTGTTGCCCAATGGTGCCGAGTTGCATTTTCTAGGCACCAACGCGCGAACGGCTCAGGGCTACCACGGCAATTTCTACTTCGATGAATTCTTCTGGACGTTCAAATTCGAAGAGCTAAACAAAGTCGCGTCGGGCATGGCGTTGCACAAAAAGTGGCGCAAAACTTACTTTTCCACGCCATCGAGCATGGCCCACGAGGCGTACACCTTCTGGACGGGCGAGCGCTTCAATAAGGGTTTACCCGCCGCGCAACATATCAAAATCGATACCTCCCACGGCAGCCTGCAACACGGGCGCCGGTGTGAGGATCGACTGTGGCGGCAGATCGTCACTATCCTCGACGCGGAGCGCGGAGGTTGCGATCTGTTCGATATTGAGGAGATACGCCACGAATACAGCCCCGAGGCTTACACCAACCTGCTGATGTGCGAGTTCATCGACGACGGGGCCAGCATTTTCCCCCTCGCGCTATTGCAGACGTGCATGGTTGATAGCTGGGTCGAATGGGCTGAAGACTACAAGCCGTTTGCTTCACGCCCGTTCGGCGACCGACAGGTGTGGATCGGTTACGACCCGGCCGAAACCGGCGACTGTTCAGGTCTGGTGGTGTGTGCACCGCCGCTGGTACCGGGTGGCAAGTTCCGCGTACTGGAACGTCACCAGTTCCGGGGTATGGACTTCGCAGCGCAGGCGGCGTTTATCAAAAGCGTCTGCGACCGCTACTGGGTGACTTACATCGGCATCGATGTCACCGGCTTGGGCAGCGGCGTGGCGCAACTGGTGCGCCAGTTCTTCCCCAACGTCACCACCTTCAGCTACTCGCCCGAAGTCAAAACCCGCTTGGTGCTCAAAGCCTATGACGTGATCCATAACGGTCGGCTGGAGTTCGACGCCGGCTGGACGGACATGGCGCAGTCGTTGATGGCCATCCGCAAAACCGTCACCGCAGGCGGTCGCCAATACACCTACACCGCAGGGCGAACCGACACCACCGGCCACGCCGATCTGGCCTGGGCGCTCTTTCACGCATTGCACAACGAACCGCTGGAGGGGCAAACCGCCTCGAATACCGGGCGGATGGAGATTTTTTAATGAACGATCAATCGGTCGTCACACCTCACGTGGCAGACGGCAAAGTGAATCAGTCGATTCAGGCCTTCAGTTTTGGCGATCCGACCCCGGTGCTAGGCGGTCGTGCGGTGTTTGATTATCTGGAATGCTGGTTTAACGGGCGCTGGTACGAACCGCCGTTGTCGCTCGACGGGCTGTCGCGCTCGGTGGGTTCCAGCGTACATCTGCATTCGGGCCTGACCTTCAAGCGCAACCTGCTGAGCAAAACCTTTATCCCGCATCGGCTGTTGTCGCGGGCCGCGTTTGAACAGTTCGCGTTGGATTTTCTCAGTCTCGGCAACGGCTACATCGAAGCGCGCCGCTCGATGCTGGGTTCGACCTTTCAACTCAAACCGGCGTTGGCCAAGTACATGCGGGCAGGGCAGGACGGGCGTTATTTTCTGGTGCAGGGTTGGAAGGAAGAACACGAATTCGACGCGGGCAGCATCTTCCACCTGCGCGAAGCTGACTTGCACCAGGAGGTGTACGGTCTGCCGGAGTGGATCAGTGCGCTCCAGTCAGCGTTGCTCAACGAATCGGCGACGTTGTTTCGCCGCAAGTACTACGAAAACGGCAGCCATGCCGGTTTCATCCTCTACATGACCGATCCCGCGCAGAACGAAACCGACGTCGATGCTCTGCGCAAAGCGCTGAAGGATTCCAAAGGGCCGGGTAACTTTCGCAACCTTTTCGTGTACTCGCCAAACGGTAAAAAAGACGGCATTCAACTGATCCCAGTCAGTGAAGTCGCGGCCAAAGACGAATTCAGCTCAATCAAAAACCAGACCCGTGATGACGTACTGGCAAGCCTGCGTATACCGCCGCAGCTGATGGGCATTGTTCCGCAAAACGCTGGCGGATTTGGTTCGATTAGAGAGGCGGCGCAGATCTACGTAGCGAACGAGCTGGAGCCGATTCAATCGCGCATGACGCAGTTGAATGACTGGCTGGGGGAGGAGGTCGTGAGGTTTAAAGCGTATGAGATAGCCCCAGTCATCTAGACCAGGGCGTAAACGTTGGCTAACGTTAGTCGTCAAAAATGACATCGCGTTGGTCAATTAAACCGTGATTCGAAATTGATATCTGGAACCGTTTGAATAGGGTGAAGAACTCTACAATTTGCATTGGAAACTGTATTTTTTTAACTTTAAGTGGCTCACCTGAATCGAGAGCCGCTTGAACGTTATCGAATCCTTCGTATCTTGTCACTAACGCAGTCACTTCGAAATCGGTGGTTTGGGCTTTTCCGGAAAGTTCGCGTGCGTATGCTTCTATACCGACAAGGAATTCTCCCTCGTTTAAAAAACCTTTTTTAGTGAGGTACTGTTCGATGCTGAATGTGTCTTTTCGATCTGATGCGGCAGTTCCTTTAAAATCGTTGTACTGAACGCTAGCATGAAAATTTTCTTTGCCCATAATAACTATTCCTTTTAGTTGTTGGCGGTTTTGTGGTTGTCACGAATCTAATTTATCTATTTTTTTCTTTCTTTGTTAAGTGATTTAATACCATTACTATTTTTGGTTTGTTTGCGTCAGGGTTCGGTTTGGGGCGCTGCTCTTCTTTTTTGCTATCTTTATTGTCGCTCATGGTTATGTTCCTTTGTGGGCTAAAATTAAAAAGTATGTAATTAGCGAAGCTGATAGAACTGCTGCTGAGAAGCTTATTTCCTTATAAGCGCTAAGTAGGTACCCCGTTTTTATATCCAGTTGGTCTTTGGCAATTTGCTGGGCCTCTTGGCAGGCTATAGCCATTTGGTAATATGAAGTTAATAGGTCTTCGGTTTGGATTATTTCCGTAGTCTCGTTGTCTATCGCCACTCGTGGACTTTTGGAGAGTTTGATGCTGCTGAATAGTTTTGAGCAGGCTGATAGTAGGGCAATATACGTTAAAGCTGAAAGTGCTATAAATGTGTAGCTGAGCAGTCCGTGTGCTGGTAGAACTGCTGAGGCGGCAGCGTTATTTAATGCTGTATACCCAACAATTACAATGCTCAATATGCTGAGGAATCGACCTGCTTTTTCTTCGAGTTTTTTGAAACGATCAATTTCTTCATCTAAAGCTTGTTTGGATAGTTCGTAGAGGAATTTATATCTCTCCATGGTGTATTCCTCTTAGTAGAGCAAGCAGAGTCTCATTCCAGCCTCTCAATAACTCACCCGGCTTGGCAAGAAGACTCGCAGTCTCCTAGGCTAGTGGCATTTTGCTATTTTTCCTAGTCGGTGCGGTATTTCTATCACAAAACTCAAAGGATTACATTCCTTGCCACTCTTTCCGTGAAATGGCGGGTTCACCCCCATATTGTGTCGGAATCTGGACGGGGAGCGCCGTCGTCCCCCCACCTATCTTGTTGGCGAAGTAGGTCTTTCCCCCGAAGCGCTGCGCCGCAGGAAGAGGAACTTAAGCATGTTACAGCCCCTAAGCGTCGCGGGATGCTCGCTGGTGTGACATTCAACGCAGAAGCTTCGGACGCTCTGGATGCTGAAATAGCGGATCTGTTTGAGGGCAAGGCATGAGGCTATTGCTCGACACTCATATCCTGATCTGGGCAGCTATCGGCGACGAAAAGCTGTCCAAGGCAGCGGCCCAGCTTATCGACGATGAGGCCAACACCCTGTATTTCAGCGCAGCCAGCATCTGGGAGCTGACCATCAAAGGCGCCGAGCGCACTGGCGTTATTCCTGCTGTACTACGCAAAGTACTGTTAGATGCGGGCTACCTTGAATTGCCGATCACTTCTGATCACGGGTTGACTGTAGGAAATATCCCGAACCATCACCGCGATCCTTTTGAACGCATCATGGTGGCCCAAGCGCTTGCAGAAGGTATCAGCCTGGTAACACACGACAGCGTCATGCACGCATACCCTCATACGATCATCGTTTGACCTATGCGCTACCGTCTTACCAAGCCGCCCACCGAGGCGGTTTTTTACGGCTCCTAACAAATAGGACTGTAAACACAGCTTGTGAGGCTGCCAGTACGAGCGCACAGCGCTTCTCGCCAAAGTGTTGATAGAAGGTGGTCAAGCTTTGGCGCCACTCATAGAGGCAGTAGGGCTCTCAGGTGAAGGCTATCGGATAGCAATTTTGACGGGGCGGGGTAGTGGCGTGCTTCATACCTTGGCGCGCGCCGTCGTCCCCCCACCTCGCCTGCGGGCTAAATAGGTCTTTTTTTCCGCACTTCTTCACCAAGCTGACAGCTGGCAGGGCTGTGGGCTGGGCAGAGAGTTTGGGGACACGAAAACCCTGCGGATCCCTGCAAAGGTAGGTTTTTTGAGGCAATAGAGTGAGTTCACATCAACGTGGCACTTGTTTGTGCTCGAATTGGTCGCCGATGACGAATACCGGCTCTACCTGTTTGGTAAAGACCTACCGATTTCTCCAGGTAGCCACAGGCAGCTATCGGCAGAAAGCAGTCTATGCACGGAGCGATGCCAGAATCGCTATCTCTGCGCTGCTTAGATGATTTTCATCGGTCAGCTATGGACGTTACTGAATAGGACCATAAATCGCAGCCACTTCCTTTTTATGTATGTGCCATCCGTCCGCGATTTCAGTTAGTTCAGGATTTGATGCCATTACTATTTTTGCGCCGGGGAACAATTGTGCGTAGGAAAATAAAAAGTGCGCAATCACCATGCATAGTATTTGGCGGGCAGCTCCCGCCAGCATAGCTTGCTGTTCGATATTCCATGCGTCTCTAATTTGAAGCGCACTTATAAAGCTAGCATGTGAATGTCCGCTTAAGTGGTTATAAATATCACTAAAGTAACGTTGGTGAATGTCAGTCTTATGAGTAATAGCATGCCAGCCTCCCTTTGGCTTCCAATTACCTTTGTCAATTTCTTTTCTTTCGTCACGATTGCTTTTTTGGTAGTAGAGGCTGCTAGTGATCTCATTATAAAGTTGTTTTATGGACTCAGCTTCCTGCAAAAGAACATTTTCGCTCTCTGAAGTATTGGCTAATATCTTACTTCTATCTATAAGCCCGGATCGACGCCAAAGCTTATGTCGATAAATAGACAAATCCTCCTCTTGATTCACGAATATATAGTTAAAAGCCAAATATGATTCGATGGCGGCTCTAACGATCACCGCAACTGAAGAGTGATCGATATGAGAAAAGACCTGCCCTGCACCAAATTCAAAGCCAATTCCCGTGCTAACCTGCTGAGCCGTTGCGATATGCCTAAAAATTTTAACGCCTAAAACTTGAGCGTCATTTTTCCATTCGCATCCAGGAAGCAGCTGTTTACCATTTTCGGATTCTATTAAAAGAAAACATAAGTTCATAAGTTTGGAAAGGTCGGTGTCCCAGCTCATAATTCACCCGAAAAATAAAATGAAATTGCTACATCAAGGGCCCGTTCATTACCGCTTTCACCGATCGCGTCAGGCGGAAATCGGCCAGAAGTGGATATTGAGCCGTGTTCTTATACTGGGCAAAGTTAGTCCTACTGACGCTTAAAGGAGAGTGGGAGGGTTTTTCAATAAGCACTTCGGTACTTCACGAACGAGTAATCTGACCTTGACCCATGGATGCTGAATTAGGGTCAAAGTCAGAGTTTTCACTGATTGTATGGAAAAAAACTATGGGCTATACCACCTACTGAGTTGTCATCTGCACGCGTCGAGAAATTTAGTTAATGTTCCCGGTATTTCAGACAGTGAGGCAAGTGTGCGAATTATCTCTCCATTGGGATCGAATTTAACGCCCTGTTTTTTCACGAAATAACGCGGATCATCCTTTGTCCGATCAATTTTTATAACATGAAGAAATTTTATAAAAAGATCATATATAAATTTTCCGCGCCACTGTAGGTGAGGGTCGATCTTGGAAAACGACTCTTCAATTTCGCTAAAGTCTCTCGGCAGTGTTTCCGGCCATCCTATTAGATCGAAATAATCATTACCGCTAGGGGCAATACCATTTAGTGTGATCATTACATACTCAGTCACCCGATCTTCGATATTTTTAAGCTCCACTCCATGAGTTCGCGCGTAGTAAATTGCTTGATTAACAGGTCGCATAATTTCGAAGAAGCGCTCAAGAAAACTGTCAAAAAGGGCACTAATTCTATCTATTGCCTCGTAGTCAGCTTCAGCAGTGCATTTAAATTCTGAACCAAGCAAAGAATGTAGTATATCCCTGGTAACTAGATGATTCTCTATTGAATAACCATCAGTCACGTAAATATCATCGCCAGGGATGTGCCCTTTCAGTCCGTCAAAATCATGATCAATGAAAAATCTCACGTTTGCATCTGATTCTTTTTTTCTAAGTAGAATCTCTCTTAAACCAAGAACCTGATCTTTGCCTTTGGCTATAACAGATGCAAACCCCATGTTTATTGTCCGATTGAAAATCGTCTCATAATATGGAAGATCCTCTAATCCTTCAAACACACAAATAAGCTTTGTAGGGTTTTTCCCTCTAACCGTAGTGTAATTTGCCAACGCAACTCTAGGTGTCCGCCGCCCTTCTCTCATCGTGTCTAAAGTCATGCGTCAATCCGCTCATAAGTCACATATAACGGTTGAGCATAATCGTCTAATTCGTTTTCAAAAATAAATGGAGAGTGCGTAATGGCAATTAGTTGAGCGCAACTTGGGGACTCTAATATGTCGAGCAAAAAAAGCCTTTGCCAAGCCATGGATAGCGATAGCTCAGGCTCGTCAATTAAGACTATAAATTTTTTCTCTTTCTGCAAATGGAGTTTCGCAAAAATGGAAACTATTTGTTTTTCACCAGATGATAGCTGAGCTAGTTTTACAGGATTAGAGCTATAAGGAGTCCTGATATCGATATCAAGCGACATTTTATCAAATATGAAAGCCTTTTCTGCCTGAGAACTAGACTCGAATGCAGATGCTACCCAGTACTTGTTTATGACCTTTACAAATCCCTCAATCGACTGCTCATCTTTTTGAGTGGATTTGTAAATTTCTAACATTTGGAATAAGTACGACCTCAAACTATCGAAAGCGTGCCCGTTGATCTCTTCAGTTTCAATCAGCTCAAGTATTCTGGCTCCAGCTTGACCCTCTGCTTGTCCTAGTCGTGCAAGTACCAATCTTAGTTGATCGCCAAGACTTTTATTGTCGGAAGGAATGGGTTCTGGAGTTTTAGTATCCGGAGACAATAAATCTTCAAGAGACTGGACACTCAAGCGAGAATACGCAGTAAAAGTTTCAGATTGTATTGTGCTTTTGATATGATCTAGTTGAGCTTCCACGTCCCCCATACCAAACCACATAAGCGTTTCGTCGTTGTCTTCCTTTTCAGGCTGTACAGTCTCGAATAGAGAGTGGTGCCGAGCTTTACTTTTTTCGTACTTGTTAAACTCAACTTCAATTCGACGAAAAGTAGGCAGATAAAGAACTTCTAAGTCGCCCATCGCCTTAGTGATATAGCTTGTAAGCCCAGTATAGACTTGAGTGCGCTCAAGAGCCGGCATAGCCCTTCTCAGGAGTCTAGTTGACTCCGAGGGATCATAAGGACCATTAGCATATACCTTACGAAATACCTCGTGCGTCCTGGTCTTTCTAGGATCAAAATTCGGGCCGATTTCCGAGTAAAACTCATATAGCTCTTCTTCGGTAACTCCATACTCAGTAATTTCGGCAAAAGCAGATGAGTTGAGCGGTTTTAGCTCTGTGGGAAATATTTCAGCTCGTTCAAACTCAAATTTTTCATAGCCTTCAAATTGAATTATGATTTTTGAGAATTTTATTTGATGGAGCTTAGATAAGCGACGTGTTAAAACTGCATATAAGGCATTTAGTAATGTGGTCTTTCCCGTACCGTTTTCTGCGACTACGATCCTGACGCAGGTTGGAGTGTTCAGAGCTAAATTTTTGAATCCATTTAGCCCAATAATCTCAAATTTTTTAATAATTGGATTTGTTTCTGCAATATCCGCTACTTTCGGCATTTTTGCTCCATGCATCTATAAAAGGTGGGCCTGGGAGTAAATAATCTAAATTTTGACCTCATTCACTCCCTAGAACGCTATCAAAATGCCACCCTCATGTCGATCCTCGGTGCTTATAATGCAGACTCGTTCACACAGAAACGAGAGTGAGGTCTCCGCCAGTTAAACTCACGATCGAAAACAGGCGTTCACTGAGATCTGCTTTAGCCGATTTATGCCTGTGGCCACCGTCTGATCTTGGCCGATTGCGGACCTTCGTGAAGGCCAGCTTAGGGTCGGAAACGGTCGCACATGAGTGGCTGCTTCTGGCCAATTCTGTTGAAAAAGTCGGCCATGGTTTCCGCAGCTGAAAAGTACGCGACCGACATTGAAATTTTTACTTTCGGCTGAGGTGTCCAGAGGCCGATTTCACGTGGCAGCGTGTAAAAAAGGCATTTTCACGGGTCGATGATCAGGCAGTTTTTGATGACCGACTGTTTTCAACAGAATCGGCCGATAGCAGCCGTTCATGAGCGACTCCGTCAGCTCGGATTCTCAGGAACGCTGACGGAAAAAGGTAATTCAATAGCGCAACAGGTCTAGAGGTTGCTGGAAGCCCTGTATTTGTTGGCTTTGGCGTATTACACAGAGAAGTGATTTTGAGGGATGTGCAAGGTAATTTAATCGTAAGTCATTGATTTATAAGGTGTATGGTCTTGTAGGTAATTACTTAATAAAAGAGTAATTAGATTACTTATAGGTTACTCAGATATTACCTGCACTGTATTGGCTGTAGCCCTTTGAACCGTGCATTCCAGACGTTTTACCCAAGAACTTACCGTTCTTACCTTTTCCCGATGGCTTTCCCCAAAAAACACACATGGCCTATCAGGCGGCTGATTCACAGGTTGGCGCACAAACTCATGGAAACGCTTTTGCGCACACCGCGCTTTTACAGTCCCTATAAACCGGTGGCCTTGTTGAAAAAGTTGAGGCTGCTGGTTTCGAATCTCTCGTTCAGCGTCCCGATAGCTTCAGAGGGCATGGGATGGGGTAGATGTATTGGGTCGATATTGTTTGCTGCACTGGATGTGCTGTGAGCGACGAGAAGGCTCAATACTGGGGCTTTAAGGGGAGGGAAGTGAACGTTGGCTGGTACGAAAATGGTACAGAGAAAAATTAAGTAGGTCGTAAACCCTTGTTTTAAAGGGGCTGGCGGCTCAGTCCGTATCATCCATCATAGGTGCAACAGAAAACCTCCTAGATACCGAATCTAATGGGCGGGCTAGGTTTTCTGCGGGTTTGGTGTGCATTCGGGTAACTCTCGTTCACTACTGTTTACCGCTGTTTTTGCTTGTTTATGAATGCTCGTTGCTACAATGTAGCAAATCCGAATATTCGTGTAGCAAAATCATGGGCACTATCACCGTTCGCAAGCGCAGAGATGGATCGACGGGTTACACCGCGCAGATCCGCATCATGCAAAAGGGTGTGACAGTTTATCAGGAAAGCCAGACGTTCGACCGCAAGGCGACTGCGCAGGCCTGGATCAAACGTGTCGAAACTGAGATGTCAGTTCCTGGAGCAATCGAGAAGGCCAATCGATCAGGTGTGACGGTCAAGGAGATGATCGACCGCTACCTTTTGGAGTACGAAAAGCTGAGGCCGCTAGGGAAGACGAAGCGCGCCACACTCAAGGCTATCAGTGAAACCTGGTTAGGCAAGCTGGAGGATAGAGAGATCACCAGCCAGAAGCTGGTGGAGTACGCTGATGGACGAATGACGAACGATGGCATACAGGCGCAGACCGTGGGCAATGACTTGGCTCACTTGGGTGCCGTGCTTTCTGTGGCGCGGCCAGCTTGGGGCTATGACATCGATCCAATGGCCATGCCCGATGCGCGCAAGGTATTGCGCAAGATGGGCGCGGTGACACGCAGCAAGGAAAGGAACCGTCGCCCAACACTTGAAGAACTGGAAAAGCTGTTTCAATACTTCGGTGAGATGCGAGACCGGCGCAAGCAGGAAATAGACATGGTACGGGTGACGGCCTTTGCGCTGTTCTCTACGCGTCGACAGGAAGAAATCACGCGCATCAAATGGAATGCCTTAGATGAACAGCGCCAGATGGTTCTGATCACTGATATGAAGAATCCGGGTCAGAAGTACGGCAATGACGTTTGGTGCCATGTCCCTGATGAAGCGTGGCGGATCATGATGTCTATGCCAAAGGTTGCAGAGGATGTTTTCCCGTACAACTCTCGCTCTATCTCGGCATCCTTTACCCGTGCCTGCCACTTTCTTGAGATCGATGACCTGCACTTTCATGACCTTCGCCACGATGGTGTCAGCCGCCTATTTGAAATGGGCTGGGATATCCCGAAAGTTGCCTCTGTATCCGGCCACCGGGACTGGAATTCAATGCGCAGATATACGCACTTGAAAGGGAATGGCGATCCTTACGAAAACTGGTCTTGGCTGGAGACGATAGTAACGGGCCCCATCATTGAGGCCCGGAAGCGAATCAAGAAGCGCGGCGTAGACTAGAGTTGCGCATCAGCTTGTCATGCTCCGTACGAGCACGTGCATGCTGGGTATCCAGATAGGTAGCCAGGTCGGCAAGGTGAACCCCGCGTGCTGACTTTTGGCTGCGTTCGATGGCTACAAGTGGCAGGTCAATTTGGCCTGCTGCGACTTTCATCTTCATCTTTTCGGGTGTCAGATGGCTAAAGTAGTCAGCGCACACTCGCTCAAGAGGAATGATTGCCTGGCCGCCATACTGCGCAAGTAGCAGAAATTGAGTATTCATAGTTCCACCGCCTGAACGTCGGCTGCTGATAGAGATTCAATTGATATTGTTTGGTGCCCATACCCCACCACAAGCTGCGCGAGCGGGCGGTTTTGAGCGTTTAGCGTTGCATCAACACGCGCTGCCCGGCGCAGCTTTACGTGGGGTATAAGCACTCCCGCAGTGGCGCGAAGGGCTTTAATAACGCCTGTTGCTGCGCAACAGAGACTGTTTTTTACAGGCGTGTCGCTCCTGCTTTCGATGCAGAGCAAAGCGGGCTCGGCTGGGGTGTTTGTCTGTGAGGGCTTCATCCCGCTTTCCTCCGGGTGCTGGCACCGTGTTGATGCTTGCGGCCATCGGCCAGGCCGGTTTTGTAGCCGGTCCAGTACAAAAAGGCCGCGTTGAAGACCAGAAAGATCAGCGCGTAGATCTGTGTCGAAGTCATGTGGTGTGCTCCTGGTGCTTGGCTGGTGGTGGCAGCGCGGGTCAGTTGTTCGGTTCCGCCGCATCGGGGTGCGCTTTGCTCATATCTTCATCCGCCTTGTAGGCGCGGATGTCGATCAGGGCGGCGACATGTTTGATGTGGGCAAACTTCGTGGCCTTGCGGCTGCTGTCGAGTGTGGTGATCGGCAGTTGAATCCGGCCGCTGATGATTTCCGCGATGAACGACTGTTCGTTCAGGTAGCGAAAGTACTGTTCGCGCAGCTTGTCGAGGGGGATCAGCACGTCACCGAAGTTGCGATACAGCAGCTCAACGGTGGCCGCGTCCGGTGCTGGCACTAGCCGCAGCGGGCTTTGGTTGGCGTTATTCATGGGTGGGCGCGCTCGTTTTGGGTGGGCGACGGGTCGGATGATTCCAGGCGTTCAGGCAGTGGCGCTTGGTCAGTTCGCGCAAATGCTCCGGCACTTCAAGGAGCGCAGCGTTGCGCTCCTCGCGTGTCGGCATGGCCACGATCTGCCGCGCGTATTCCCTAGGCCACGTCACGGTGGTCAACCGCAATCGGTGGCAGGGCCAGGCCCAGCTGTTCGGCCAGCCATGCGATACCGGGCTGACGTACCCGGGTCGACTGGCTGTACTGCATGCCGAGTTCAGCGTGGAACCAGTTGCTGTCCTTAACCCGTAAAAACTCGCGATCCCGAACCGGGAAGGCGGGCAAGTTACGGGCATTGAGCAGGCCATTATCGCGCATCAACTTGATCAGCTTGGGCCGCGTTGTTCCCAGGTGCGCGGCCGCTTTGGCGAGGGTGCGTTCCATACCCCCTCCTAAGCGGCGAGCGCGGCAGGAACCACCGACGCAGCTAAGTGGGTGAGGGACTGCATCAGCCGATCAACGCAGTGTTGCTCGTCGCCATAGGCCGTAAAACACTGGGTGCGCGGGCATGTGTCGCCGGCGACGATGATCGCCGTGATGCCCTTACGGCTAAGGGTGCGGTGCACAGCCACTCGAACGTCTTCATCGAAACCGATATCGAGTATTAACGCGCCGCCGTTACGCACCAACTGACGCAACTGCTCTTGTTGATTGGCGTCCAGCAATTGCCCACGTTCGACTGACTCAGCGCTCACGCGTGGCGTTGCCGGTTCGGCAGTGTCCATGCGGCCATTGACGATGGACTCAATAAAGTCAGCGACCACCAGGTGCGTGTCTTTGTTAGGGGCATGCACTATCAAGCTGTGCTTCTCGTAGCCCATGATCACAGTGAACACCGTCTCGGGTGAACCACGCTCAACCTGTAACTCAAAGGTCAACGGTTGGTTGGTATTTTGAGGGCGGAAAACGTGGTTAAACGTGCCGTTCAAATTGACCTGTGCAGCCAGTAGGCGAAGGGTTTTATCAGCCAAAGTAAACCGGTTCATGCCGCATCCCCTCCGTTGTTTGGATCGAACGGGGCAGGGTGCTTGCTGTGCGGGACCAGTCGGGGTTTGTGATTGTGGAGGATGACCAGGCAGCCGGTGGTGGCTTGCAGCTGCTCAATCAGTCGACGGTTACTGGCGCACGCTGGGTGGACGTGCAGGGTTGCTGTGGTGTGCATGGTGTTGCCTCGCTCTGTGGTGGGAGAGTGAGGTAAATATCAATCACGGGTTGATAAATGTCAACTGATGGTTGATTTTGTCTTGGGTCTTGCTATATAGATACTTACCATGTGCAAGTGATAAGGTCGTAAGCGGCTCCATAAAATGGCCAAAAAAATCTAAAAAATTAAGTTTGACAAGGATAGTAAATTGAAACTTAAGCGGAAAACTATAGAGATCTCCTCATCTAATATTTTCGAGAATGACAAGCTACAACGGAAGGAAAGTGTTAATAATTTAACTGAGTTATTAAAAAATATAGAATCCCCAGTAGTTCTTTCTGTTAATGCCCCTTGGGGGTCTGGGAAGACGACTTATCTACGCATGCTACATGCAAGTCTTGAGCTTGAGACTAGAAAGCCTATCTACTTTAGTGCCTGGGAAACAGATTTTGCGGCAGATCCCTTGCTCGCTTTTTTAGGTGAAATGAATTTAAATATCGCTGGTTTTATTGGAGATGATAATAAGAGAAGTAAGGCTTGGGAACAAGCAAAAAAAGCCGGCGCTCATATTTTGAAAAGAGGAGTTCCCATAGCTGTTAAGCTAGCAACTGCAGGCCTTGTGGACGCAGATAAAATAGTTGAAGATGAAGCATCTAAGTTTGCCGAGGCCTTGTCTAAAGATATAATTGATAGTTATTCAAAAAACAAAATTGCAATAGTCGACTTCAAAGAAAACATTAAAAAAGTTCTAGGTGTTGAAGGAGGTGGTATTGAGAAATTATATATTTTTATTGATGAGCTAGATAGGTGTCGACCAACTTATGCAATTGAGTTGCTGGAGAGGATTAAACATCTTCTTGATATTGAAGGTTTGGTGTTTGTTCTGGCTCTGGACAAAAACCAATTGGCGCATAGTGTCAAAGCTGTTTATGGTTCGGAGTTTGATGCTGTTGGATATTTGAAGCGATTTATAGATGTAGAGTTTAGCCTCCCAGTCGCTGATATTGGTCCGTACATTGAATTCCTAGTCGACCAGTTTGAATTTGGAAAATATTTCGACTCTGATAGGGGGCGCGATAGTAATAGTGAGTACAATAACTTAGTTACAACAATAAAAGTTCTTGCGCTAGGGCAGAAAATGGCTCTTAGAACAATTGAGCAGTTGCTGTCAAAGATTAAACTTATTTTGCTGACGGTGCAAAAAAATCACTATATGTATCCGGAGTTAGTGGTTTTTCTTTTGTTTGTAAAAGATGTATATCCTGTGGAGTACGCCAATTTTTCTAAGGTGGAATCAAGCGGGGATGAGTTGATTGATCTCATTCGTAAAGTGATTTTGGGTGGTGGCGAAGCTGAATATATTAAGCAAGATATTCATGCCTTAATCATTGCTTGTAAGTTTGGTAATGGTACAAAATGGGCGCAGGAACATTTAAAAGAAATTGTGGCGGTATGTGTTAGCGAGACCGCGTCAGATACTTCGCGCCGCGACTCTAGTCGGACTGTCGAGATGGTTGATTACTATACCAGAGTGGGGCGAGGCATTCCTTTTGATCGTATAATTGCTCGAGTTGATATGGTGAGTAGTTTTAATTTTGATAGATGAGTAAAGTTTCGTCGTTATTTACTCAGGTATAAACGACCCTACCACCTTCCCACAGATATGCGTCTCCTCCGTAATATCAATGATTGGATATTGCGGATTGATCGGACGCAGATAAAACCGAGTTGCATCCTCTACCAATACCTTGAAGGTTACTTCATTGGTACGCGGAACCCGCGCAACCACACGATCCCCAGTGTTGGCTGGCACCTCTGGATCAACAAAGATAATGCAACCAGTCGGGTAGCTTCTGCCTGGCCCTGGGTTTGTCATTGAGTCGCCCAAGACTCTCAGTGCATAACCACTTTGGCTAATAGGCACTGGGCAGGACAGCCATTCGTCAGCATCGTATGGCTCAAAGTTGCAGATGGTCTCGCACCAAGCTCCAGCCTGTACCCAAGAGATGAGTGGCACTTTTCCAAAGCGGTCGAGCATCCCACTGACATTGCTATCGTCACCAACCCGCAGTTGATGAACATTGCTTTCGCTGATCGGCTCTTTAGGCAGAACACCGTATTCCAGCCATTCACGGCGTACTTTCAGCCAGTCGCACAGGGCGACCATGCTGTCAGCCTCGGCCATAGCCTCGCCGTTCAGCCACTTGCTGATAGCTTGAGTGGTTTTATGAACCCCCACGCTTTTCAGGCGCTTGTGGATGTCCACACCGCGTCCACGGGCGCGAACCCCGGCATCGTCGAGTGCTTCATGTAGACGCGCGCTGAACGCGGCTCGTAATTCATCTTTATCAACCATAGGTTGAGACTCTCATAGAGCTTGCGCAAAAGTCAGTTGATGTTTAATATCAACCGCGAGTTGATAAATGGAGGTTGCCATGCTGAACCCCGCAGATTTTCCGAATGCCATTGCTTTCGCGTTCGAAGCTGTTGGTGGCATCGGTGCCGCAGCCAAGGTGTGTAAGCGTAGCTATCAGGCGCTAAACAAATGGCGCCAGGCAGCGTGTTTGCCTCGGACTGATTACACCGGTGAAACCCGCTATGCCGAGCTGTTAGCCGCAGCGGCAAGTAAAAATGGTCACACGTTTGAAGCGGCATGGTTGTTAGAGGCATCGTCGCCCCATAAAGCGGCAGCATAGATTAGAAAGAAAAAAGGCGACCCATAGGGCCGCCCAGTTCCTCCCGGCACACACCACCACAGTGCTGTCGGGTCGCGGTAAAGGTAGGCGGGCACACCACATGCTAAACCACCTCCCTTTAACCGCGCTTTCCAAGGCTCGGAAGCCTTGGGTTGCTGCCTTCTCCACCACAGATCTGGCAGCTGTTGCGCCAGAGGTGACCGACGGATCGTTCGCCTCGGCACGGTGCCGGTTTCGATCTTAAGAATCTAGACCGGCTTTTTGGGCCTCTTCAAGCCACGCGGCAAATGTACCACCACAACACGCCGCGCGGCACTGGCAACATTCAAGGATTAATGCCATGAGCCGTATTGCTCTGAGTTGCATCCAGCGGGCGCGTCGGGAAATCCTGCCGCTCGATTTGGCGCTTTACCACGCTGCACGCGACTACCCCGGCGGCGCTGCTGCCATTGCCGCCACCACCGGCCGTAACCCCACCACGCTGCAACATAAACTGTCCCCGACCCACCCAAGCCACACGGTGAACGTTCAAGAGTTCGCCGAGATCCTGGAGCTGACCAAAGACCGCCGCATCCTGGATGCGGTGCACGCATTGGTAGGCGACACGATCTGGCAGGAGCTGGCCGAGGCGTATACCGATGACATGCCCGAGACGCTGACCACCGGCCTTGCGGTGTATTTCCGTCAGGTCGCGGATCTGGCCGACACCTGGGCTAAGAGCATTGGCGATGGCGTGGTCAACGACAGCGAACTGGCCGAGATCCGCCTGCAAGTATTTCGCGGTATCCAAGGGCTGCTGGGTCTGTTTAATCGCGCCTGCTACGTCAACTCGACCACGCGAGGTGGCGACCGTGGCTGACATCGCTGATTTTGCCAACGACCTGGTGCAGGAACGTATCGATCAAGCACTGGCAGCGCGTAAGGCGTTGCCGGTGTTTGAGTCTTACGAGTTCTGCGTGGATTGCGATTCAACTATCCCTTTGGCCCGTCGCTTGGCCGTCACCAGTTGCACACGCTGTGCAGCCTGCCAAGAACTCAATGAACAAGTAGGTACTCGTTATGCTCGATGACGTTCTCGGTCAATTCGCTGACCACGGCCTTGAGCCTGCGCAACCGCTGACTTTCGGCAAGCTCACCCGCTGCAAGACTACACAGGACAAGGGCAAGGAGAAAAACGGCTGGTACGTGATCCATGAGCACCGCACCGAGAAAAACGAGCTACTGATTTTCGGCAGCTTCGGTGATTGGCGCACGGGCGACAGCAACAAGATCAAAGTAAAACCGGGGCGCATGAGTCAGGAGGAGCGCGACGTGATGCGTGCTCGTCAGGAAGACGCCAAGCGTCGGGCCGCTGAGGTGGCCGCCAATGCCGCTCGCCGGGCTGCCAATCGCGCGGCGGGCTTGTTCAAGCGCATGCCGGAAAAGGGCCGCAGCGCCTATCTGGAACGCAAGCAAATCATCGGCATACGCGTGCGTTATGCCCCGCGCACCGGGGCATTGCTGATCCCCATGACCACCGCACGCGACCAGATCGTCGGCCTGCAAGTGATCTACCCGGAAAAGCAGGCAGACACCGGCCGTGATAAATCCTACTGGCCGCATGGTATGTCTAAAGAAGGCGCTTATCACCTGATCGGCCCGCACCCTGAACCCGGTGAGCCGGTGTTGGTGTGTGAGGGCTACGCCACCGGCGCAAGCCTGCACATGGCCACCTCGTTTGCGGTGGCCATTGCGTTTGATGCAGGCAATCTCAGCGCTGTGGCCAAGGCCATGCGCGAGCGTTTCCCCGGTCGTGCGTTGATCGTGTGCCGGGACGATGACTGGAAAACCAAGCGCCCCAACGGTGAGCCCTGGAACCCCGGTGAAGAGAAAGGCAGTAACGCGGCCTTAATCGTCGGCGGCCAAGTCGTCGGCCCGATTTTCTCGGGTGAGCGGGAGATCAAGTGGACGGACTTTAACGACCTGCATTGCGCCGAAGGGCTGGACGCGGTGCGCCGTCAGGTGTTGGCGGTGGTGAGACCGCCTGCCGCCGGTGGCTGGAAAGACCAACTGGCCCGCACTGAAAACGGCTCATTGATCGCGCACATGCAAAACGTCGAGCTGATCCTGGGGAACGATGAGCGCTGGGCCGGGGTGATCGCCTTCAGCGCGTTCAGTTCCAAGATCGTCAAGTTGCGCACACCGCCGTATGGCGGTGGCACCGGTGATTGGGGCGATATCGACGACATCCGCGTCATGAAGTGGCTGGCCCAGCAATACAACCTGCGCGTCAAAGCCTCCAGCGTGATCGAGGCCGTCAGCGTGGTGGCCCACGACCACGCCTTCCACCCGGTACGCAACTACCTCAATAAACTGGAATGGGACCGCGTGCCGCGCCTCGATACGTGGCTGAATACCGTCATGGGCGTGGCCCAAAGTGGTTACAGCGCCAAGGTCGGCAAGCGCTGGATGATCTCGGCCGTGGCGCGGGTGATGCGACCCGGCTGTAAAGCGGACTCGGTGATGATCCTTGAAGGCGGGCAGGGCGAAGGCAAGTCGACGGCCATGAGCATTCTTGGTGGTGACTGGTTTATGGACACGCCGTTTGCCCTGGGCGACAAGGACGGCTTTCAGGCGATCCGGGGTAAATGGATCATCGAGCTGGGTGAGCTGGACAGCTTCAACAAGGCCGAAAGCACCAAGGCCAAACAGTTTTTCTCCGCGTCCACCGACACCTACCGCGAAAGCTACGGCCGCAGAACCAATGACGTGCCACGCCAGTGTGTGTTCGTGGGCACCACCAACCAGGACGAATACCTTAAAGACGCCACGGGCAACCGCCGTTACTGGCCGGTCGCGTGTACCAAGGTCGACCTGGAGCAACTGCGCGAGATCCGCGACCAGCTGTGGGCCGAGGCGATGTTCTGTTACGAAGCAGGCGAGATCTGGTGGGTCAACCGCGACGAAACCGCGATGTTCTCCGAAGCCCAAGATGAGCGCTTTGTGGTGGATGAATGGGAAGGTCCGATCCTGAACTGGCTGGAAGAATCGCAGATCGGTGAAACCACCAGCGGCAGCGAGGTGTTGGCCAGCGCGCTCAAACTCGACTTCGGCCATTGGGGCAAGCCTGAACAAATGCGCGTGGGCGCGATCATGCACCGGCTTGGATGGCGACGTGTGCGTCTGCCAGCATTGGCTAAAAGCGGACAGCGTCCTTGGGCTTACAAGAAGCCCCAGGGTTGGGGCGGCGCCTCGGCCTTGCAGGTGCAGAAAGTCGAGGAGCCTTGCTTTGATTAAGCGCATCGACACCTTGCTCAAGCTGTGGGCAGAAGACCTGCACAGCGAATCACCCGAGGGCACGGGCAGCGGCAACATGATTGCCATGCTGATGGAAACCAAGGGCGAGCTGATACGTGGCACGCGTGGCAGTCGGGTGCTGCTCGATGAGTCGGCCGACATCGAGCTGATCGTCAACAAACACCTGCCGCCGCAGTTGTCGGTGTTGGTGCGCGAGCACTACTGCAACCACGACAGCTTCTTGTCGCAGAAGATGCTGTATTGCGGATGCAGTGCGCCGACCTATTACCGCCGCCTTCACGAGGCACACCAGCGCATCGCTAACCTGTTGCTCGGGAAGCGAGCGGCGTGATGGTTGCCTCGAACACCTTTATGGCCCGCCTTGTCCCGCTGCTTTGTGTCGCAGTGGGTCAGGCGCAGGCCGCGCCGTTGTTGGGCTGTCCCACCGTCCCGCTTAAAAGTGCCTCCCGCCCATGTGAGCGCAGCGGGCAGACATACGCGCGTGTCACGCGCACGCGTGTTTTTATAAACCTCTCTTTACACGAGAAAACAGTAAAAGAAGTAGGACAGTGGGGCGCAGCCTTTGATTTAGGCGCTCTCCCTTGTCCCACCTTTAACCTGAACAGTGGGGCAGGGCAGACAGACCCCAAAAGCGCTAGCCGGGGTGATGTATTCGCCGACATTCATCGGGCGTTCACCCGCGTAACCCACTTATTCACCGGTGGCATTAAAAGCGGCTTGCTGCCATGAGAATCCACCTGTAAAAAGTAGCCATCTTCGATAGGTGCGACCGCAGAGAGCGGCAGGCACCCACCACTAAACCCGGCCCTTGCGCCGGGTTTTTGCGTTTATGGGGCAGGCGATGACAACAGAGCAACAAGCGTTAGCTGATATGCCGATCTGGCTACTGATCGTCCTCTCCATGATCGGCGGGGTGTCCGGCGAGATGTGGCGGGCGGACAAGGACGGGGCGCGAGGCTGGTCACTGGTGCGGCGCTTGGTCTTGCGCTCCGGTGCCTGTGTCGTGTGCGGGTTGTCGACGATGATGCTGTTGCACGTCAACGGCGTTTCGCTCTGGGCGTCTTCGGCACTGGGCTGCCTCACGGCCATGGCCGGCGCGGATGTGGCCATCGGGCTTTATGAGCGCTGGGTTGCAAAGCGGTTGGGTGTTTGTGACCTAACTGCAAAGGATAGTGAGCGTGGACAGTAACGACAAAATGATGTGCTGACTGCTCCGTAGGTAGGTGTAGGCGCCGGCCTACGGAGCATGGTGGGTTGCTTGGTTCCGATACGCTTTTAGCTTGGAATATCTATTTCGCGAAGAGTTACCGTGGAAGTGCCGGCGTAATAGCCCTGTTCATTTATCCGTTTTACTACGTCGTCCTTATCAATGCCGGTTGGCAGCTTGTCGTGTTCACTATCGACTGAGCGCTGATGGCTTAAGCCTTTTAGGAAATTAACATCGGTGATCGAGATATCTTTGATGCTCTTGTTTTTTTCAACGATCAGAATTTTCTCAAGTCCCTGATCACGATAGATGTCTAACAACATTCTGAATGTCCTTTCCAGTTAAGAGTGTTGGGTAATTCCTTGGCCGACCTGGTTATCGAGGCCGATCATTTCTCTGTAGTGCCAATCCAGCGACTTGCCATCCTGGCAGGTCCTTATACCTGCAAAGGTGAGCTAATGAGCAAGTCCACGCTGACTGTATATCTTCCTGACCGCCCTTTACCCCTTTGCGTTGAGGCTGACACCTTCAAGTATTTTGGGTGTGAGCTGGCATTGGAAAAAGACGGAGAAATCGTAGCTCGTTCGTCTGATCGTGGTTTTGTTGTCCAGTCCGACCTGTTGCGTGAGCCGACATTGGGCTATGGCGTACAGCCAATTGATCGGGTTGAATCATGTGTTGCGCTGCCAGCCCCCGCCCGGCTCGCTGAGTTCAAGACTAATCCTGCACCTGCTTGGCCGTTCTCGGTTGGCATGGCTGTTGGTGTTCTATCAAGCGGTTGTGTAGCAGTCGCGTTGCTGATAGGTGCTTAAAACGACGGCGTTTGTGACGTTACCACCCCATCGGATCGCTCGTAATAATCCCCCCGTGTTCAAATCCTGCCGGGGACCCTGGGCATTTTCCACGGGTACGGGGCAGGAAACCCGCGGGAAATCGTTAGCCGCTGGGCTGGCAGCTTATTGAAATTCAATCCATTGAAATTGAAAGGCTTGCATTGAAAAGCCGTTGAAAAGGAGGGCTTGTGACAGACCCCATCTTTCTGTCGAAGAGCGCCTTTGCGGCTCACATCGGCAAGGCACCGAGTTACATCACCTGGCTTCGAAAGAACAACCGGCTGGTGCTGTCGGCGGACGAAAAGCTGGTTAACGTCGACGCCACCATCGCGCTGATTCGTGAAACGGCCGACCCCAGCAAAGCCGCCGTCACGGCCCGGCATCAAGCAGATCGTGTGCAGCGCGACGTGACCAGCCAGTTGTCCCCGCTGGTCGAAGCCACGCCGAGCATGGCTGCGCCGCAGCCCGCTATCGGCCCGGCCGGTAAGCAACCCGACTTCCAAAAGGCCCGAGCCCACCGCGAGTACTACCTGGCGCAGTTGGCCGAGGCGGAATTCCACAAGGTGCAGGGCTCGCAGGTCGAGCTGGAAGCCGTGAAAACCGGCGCCTTCAACGCGGGCCGTTTGCTGCGCGATCAACTGCTGGGCATGCCGCCACAACTGGCCCCCGAGTTGGCCGCCATGACCGATCCGTGGGAAATCGAACGTCGCCTTACCGCTGCGATCCGCGCTTCGCTGGAAGACGCCGAGCGCATGTCCTCGGCTGACCTGGTTCACGCCCTCAACCACAAGAGTTAACCCATGCACACGGAAATCCCGAACGGTGCAGAGGTGTACCGCGAGGCGTATTTCCGTGGGCTACGGCCTGACCCGTCGCTGTGGGTCGACCAGTGGGCCGACGAATACATGCGCATCCCGCGTGACACCGGCGCCGCCGAGCCCGGCCAGTACCGCACCTCGCGTACGCCCTATGCGCGCGAGCCCATGCGCTGCCTGTCACCGGCTCACCCCTGCAAACGCGTGGTCACGATGGTGGCCTCGCAGTTGATGAAAACCCAGATCGCGCTGAATTGGATCGGCGGCCTGATCCACATGGTGCCGTCCAACATCCTGACCCTGCTGCCCAGCCTGAGCCTGGCCAAGCGGGTGTCGTCACGGATCGGCAAGACTATCAAGGCCACGCCGGTGCTGCGCGAACGCGTGGCGGCGACCCGTTCGCGTGACTCGCGCAACACCATGGACACCAAAGAGTTCGAAGGCGGCTCGCTGTACGTCACCACCGCCGGTTCTGCAGCCAACTTGGCCGAGCTGTCGGCGCGCTACATCTACGGCGATGAGATCGACCGCTGGGATGTCGACGTGGGCGAAGAGGGTGACCCCATCGAACTGGCCGAAACCCGGGGCAGTACCTTCGGCCGAAACGCCAAGTTTTACTTCTCCAGCTCGCCCACCATCAAGGGCGCGTCGCGCATCGCTGACCTGTTTGAAACCAGCGACCAGCGTTACTACTACGTGCCATGCCCGCACTGCGGCCACATGCAGGTGCTGGAGTGGGAAAACCTGCATTACTCGGCCGATTACCGCGTGGTCCATTACCAATGCGCCGGGCCGGACTGCGACGTACTGATCGAAGAACACCACAAGGGCCAGATGCTGGCCCATGGCGAATGGCGTTCCCACGCGCAGGGCGACGGCGAAACCATCGGCTTTCACCTCAACGCCCTGTATTCACCGCTGGGTTGGATGGACTGGCCGTCGCTGGCCAAGCAGTTTGAAAAGGCCAAGAAGGCGCAGAACCGGGGCGACCTGGAGCCCATGCAGGTGTTCTACAACACCCGTCTGGCCAGGGTCTGGGACAGCGCCCAGGAACAAACCAAAGCCACGGTATTGAGAGACCGCGCACGCCTTGAACCGTACGGCCTTGGCGCTATGGTCCAGCGCGTGCTGATGCTCACTGCCTCGGTCGACGTGCAAGCCAACCGCCTGGAACTGATGGTGATGGGCTGGGGCGTGGGTATGGAGCGCTGGGTCGTCGACTTCCAGATTATCTGGGGCGACCCGGCGGATGAGCGCACCTGGGCCGTGCTCGATGAAAAACTCAAGGCGCGTTACCCGCACCCATGCGGCGTTGGCCTCGGCATTCTGGCCACCGCCGTCGACTCCGGCGGCCACCACACCGACGAGGTGTACCAGTTCTGCCGCGTGCGCCGGTGGCGCAACATCTTCGCCATCAAGGGCGCGAGCAAGCCGGGTAAGCCGGTGATCGCACAACGCCCGTCGATGGTCGATGTAACCTGGAAAGGCCAGACCGAACGCAACGGCGCTGAGCTGTGGTTCGTCGGTACCGACACCGCCAAGGACTGGATCTACAACCGCTACCCGTTTGAAGACGGGCCGGGCGCCTTGCACTTTGCCAACGACTTGCCGGACGAGTTCTTCGACCAGTGCGTGGCCGAGCGCAAGGTGGCGCGCTACGTGCGCGGCCACAAGCGCATCGAGTGGGTGAAGGGCAAAGCCGAGCGCAACGAAGCCCTCGACCTGATGGTGTACAACCTGGCCATGGCGCATTACCTGGGCCTGAACCGCTACAAGGAACACGACTGGGAGCGCATCCGCCAAGCCCTAGCGCAGGCCGGGTTGTTCGATGAAAAACCGGTACAGGCCGAACGCCTTGCCGCGCCCGTTGCAACACCCACAAAGCCCGTGCAATCACCGGTTGAAACGGCCCCACCTGTGGCCACTCTGGCCACTCTGGCCGCTCAGCCGCAGCCGGTCGCACGACCCCCACAACGTCGCAGCTCCAGCAGTGGCTACTTGAAGCGCCGTTGAAATTAAATGATCTCGATCACGGGGGTAATGAGCTTGGCGCCGATGGCGATCTCTTCGGCGACCAGGCTTTTTAGGGTCTCCTTACTGCCTTCTTTCATGGTTTCTGCAATCCGTTCACGGATGGAGTGACCATGGGTGAGGCAGTGGGGCATGGCTTTTAGCGCCTCAAACCCTTTGACCGTCAGCACAGCCCCCGTCACTTGGGCCGTGGGTATGACTTCCCCGTTCATAAACCCGGAGCCGATCAGCCAGCGGACCGTGGCCAGAAAGAATTGCGCGTCATGGTCAGCGAGTTCCAGCTCGCAATCATCACTGCCTGCGGCGGTCGGGACAGGTGCCATGAGCTGGGCGGCGATCAAGTCACAGGGCATAGGAAAGTGGGTATACAACTCATCAAAAACTTTGCCAGTCAGGTCGTTGAATTTATCGATATTGGAAACTGACATGTCGCAAAACTCCGATCAAAAAGTGCTGAGCGCGAAGAAGGTCAAAGCGCTGACTGAATCGTAGCCGGTTCAGCCAACACGGCCCTACTGTGTCCCATATACCAGCCCGCGTCACCTCAACCCAAGAGCACCTCTTATGTCCTTTACCCAAAAGCACCTCGACGCCGTTGAGTCGGCCATCGCACGTGGCGAGAAAACCGTGCGCTACGCCGACCGCACCGTGGAGTACCGCACGGTCGATGAGCTGCTCAAGGCGCGCGACCAAATCCGTAGTTCGCTGGTCGCCGCCACGGGGCCGCGCTCGCGGGTGATCCGGCTGTATCACGCAGGCAAGGGGCTTTAAATGGCGCGCCAGTATCCAACCCTGACCCGCAACGGGTTTCTGTTGCCCGAGCGGATCAAAGCCAGTTACGAAGGGGCCGGTGAAGGCAGGCGCTCGGCCAGTTGGGAGGCGCCGGACATCGGCATCAACAGCCTCAATACCCCGGCCTTGCGCAACCTGCGCGCCCGTTCGCGCTCGGCGGTGCGCAACGATCCGTATGCGTTCAACGTCATCGACAAACGCGTCAGCAACCTGATCGGTACCGGCATCACCCCTCGGCCTAAAACCGAAGACGACGCCCTGCGCAAACGTCAACAAGACCTGTGGGATGACTGGGTCGACGAGTCAGACGCCGATGGCCTGACCGACTTCTACGGCCAGCAGGCGTTAATCGCCCGCACCGTGGAAACGGCCGGTGAATGCTTTGTACGCCTGCGGCCTCGCGGTCTGGACGAGGATCTGGCCGTGCCATTGCAGCTCCAGGTGCTGGCCCCGGAGTTTGTGCCACACGATAAGTTCGAACCATGCAAAAACGGCAACAGCATCCGCGCCGGGATCGAGTTCAGCCCGGCCCACCAGCGTGTGGCCTATCACATGTACCGCGTCCACCCGCGTGACGCCTCGTCGCTCAACGCCGGTTACAACCAACTGGTGCGGGTTCCGGCGGAACAAGTGCTGCACATCTTTGAACCTGTAGAACCCGGACAGTTGCGCGGTGTGCCGCGTTTGGCCCCGGTGCTCAAACGCTTGCGTAGCCTCGACAACTACGACGACGCGGTGCTGTTTCGCCAAGAGGTGGCCAACCTGTTCGCTGGCTTCATCTCGCGGCCACCGCCCGAAGCCACGCAACAACCGCGCGACCCGGTCACCGGCTTGCCGCTGACCGAAGACCGCGACGGCTTCACCCCTATGGTCGCGCTGGAGCCCGGCACCATGCAGGAACTGGGGCCGGGCGAAGAGGTGGAGTTCTCCAAGCCACCGGACGCGGGCAACAACTACCCGGACTTTATGCGCCAACAACTGATGGCCGCAGCCGCCGGGACCGGCACGCCGTACGAAATCCTCAGCGGCGACATGCGCGAGGTCAACGACCGGGCGCTGCGGGTGGTGCTCAACGAGTTCCGCCGTCGCCTGGAGCAACTGCAATTCAGTGTGTACGTGCACCAACTCTGTCGTCCGGTGCGCGCGGCGTGGCTGGACATGGCCGTGCTCGCCGGTCGCCTGACACTGGTCGACTACGCGCAACGGCGCCGTGAATACCTGCGCACCCGTTGGGTGCCGCAAGGCTGGGCCTACATCCAGCCGGTGCAGGACATTCAGGCGCGAATGATGGAAGTCAACGCGGGCTTCAACTCCCGCAGCGAAATGGTCCTGCGTCAGGGCTACGACGCCGAAACCGTCGACGAAGAAAACGCCGCCGACCAAAAACGCGCCCGCGAGCTGGGCCTCAATTACAAAACGCTCGTCGAGCTGCCCACCGAGCCGGCCGACAAGGAGACGCCATGAACAGGCTACGCATTTTCAACAAGGCGGGTGACCCACCGCTGCCGCAGGACAAACACTGGTACAGCCTCAAGGCCAGCGGCGAGGCCGAAGCCCGCAGCATTGAGGTCTACGTCTATGGCGAGATCGGCACCTGGGGCATCACCGCGAACCAGTTTGTGCGCGATCTGGCAGCGATGGACGACGGCGTGTCGCCGATTGTGGTGGCGTTCAACAGCATCGGCGGCGACCTGTTCGACGGGCTGGCCATTCACAACGCATTGTCGCGGTTGGGCGAACGTTGCACCGGGCGTGTCGATGCCCTGGCAGCCAGCGCGGCCAGCGTCGCGGTGTGTGGCGCGCACAAGGTGGTGATCGCATCCAATGCCATGCTGATGATCCACAACCCGTGGACCTACGCGGCAGGCGATGCCGAGGATCTGCGCAAGGTCGCTACGGCGCTGGATCAGGCGCTGGAAGTGATCATCGCCGCCTACAAGGCCAAGTCGCCCAATATCGACGAAGTGGAGCTGCGGCGTTTGGTCAATGCCGAAACGTGGCTCACCGCAAGTGAAGCGGTGGCCTTGGGGCTGGCCGATGAAGTGGGCGAGGGCGTTAAGGTCAAAGCCTGTCTGGGGCAGGGCGGCGCGTTGCAGCGCTACCAGCATGCGCCAAAAGCATTACTGGCTCAGTTAGAAGAGCCGCCAGAACAGCCGCCAGAACCGGAGCCTAAACCAGAATCGGAAAAACCGCCCATCGTTGACTCGGCCGCATTGGCTTTGTTGATCACCCAGAGCTGCAACACCGCCGGGATCAGCAACCTGATCGAACCCATCATCAACACCACCAAGCTGGTCGACGAAGCCACGGTCAATGCCGCAATCAGCAACGCCAAGGCCGTGCGCGACCTGTGCGTGGCGGCGCGGCTGCCGGAGTTCACCCAGCAGTTCGTGGCGTCCGGGCTGACCGCCGAAGCAGTGCGCGGTCGCCTGTTCGACAAGCTGGTCAGCGGCGGCGGGTTTGAGATCGACAACAGCCTGCCGATCAACGACGACCCGGCACCGAAAACCCAGGCCAAACAACCTGACAGCAACGCGATCTACGCGGCCCGTCGCGCCGCCCAGACAGGGGTAAAAGCATGACCATCAAACATGAGCCGATGCACGCGGGCGAGTTCCTACTCTCCGAAGGCGCGGGCAACATCTCCCGCGAAGCCATCAACGTGGCCGCTGGCCCGGCCTTGAACCCCGGCCAGGTACTGGGGCTGGTGACCGCATCGGGTGAATTCGCGCCGTACGTGCCAACTGCCGAAGACGGCAGCCAGACCGCCGTTGCCATCCTGTACGGCCCGCTGGGCGAGTCCGACATCGTGCGCCGTGGCCGTGCGGTGGTGCGCCTCGCCGAAGTCAGCGAAGCGCACCTGACCGGCCTAGATCCCGAAGGCGAAAAGTCGCTGGCTGAACACTTTGTGATCGTGCGTTAAGCCGACCATCTCTTTACTGTACCCCGCCATCGAGCGGGGTTTTTACTTTCTGGAGAGTCCCCAATGGCCGACATCGCCATCTTTGAAGACGATGCGTTTTCTGTTTCGTCGCTGACCGCTGCCATCAACGAACAACCGTACCAGCCCGGCCGCCTGAGCAGCCTTGGCCTGTTTCAGGAAGAGGGCATCACCACCCTCACCGTACAGATCGAAAAGGACGGTGACACCCTGGCCCTGGTGCCCGCCGGTGAGCGCGGTACCTCGGGCCTGATCGTCGGTGCCAGCAAACGTACGTTGATCCCGTTCAACACCGTGCACCTGCCGGAACGCTTCACCATCAAGGCCGATGAGATTCAGGGCATCCGCGCCTTCGGTACCCGCAGCGAATTGCAGGCCGTACAGGACGTGGTCAATGCGCGACTCCTGAAAGCCCGTCGTCAATTGGACGTAACCCACGAATTCCAGCGTGCCGGTGCCTTGAATGGCCAGATCCTCGACGCGGATGGCAAGACGGTGTTGCTCGACCTGTACAAAAGCTTCGGCGTTGAACGGCAAAAAATGTCAATGGGACTGAACGTTGCCGACACTGACTTCCGCGTTAAATGCGGTGAAGCCCTGGACCTGCAAGAAGATGCGCTGGGCAGTGTCACCAGCACCGGTGCCCGCGCGTTCTGCGGCAAGCACTTCTGGAACAAAATGATGAGCCTCAAGGCAATCAAAGAGACCTACGTCAGCTCTGCACAGGCCGCAGCGTTGCGCGGTGATGCCCGTGAGAGCTTCGAGTTCGGCGGCATTGTCTGGGAGCGCTATCGCGGCAAGATCGCGAGCGTGGCGTTCGTCCACGACGACAAAGCCCTGCTGGTCCCCGAAGGCGTGCCTGACCTTTACATCTCTGCCTTCGCCCCGGCCGACTACATGGAAACGGTCAACACTCAGGGCATCCCGTACTACAGCAAGATCGAGCCGATGCCGTTCAACAAAGGCATGGCCGGTGAGGCGCAGTCCAACCCGCTGCACATCTGCACCCGGCCGCGCGCGCAGATCCTGCTGGAGTTGTAAGCGTGGGCATCCGCGAGTTAGTTGCCGACATCGACAGCGTGATCTTCGACGTGCTGGCCGACACCGGCCACATCGAAGGCCGCGCCGAGCCGGTGCTGGGCATGTTCTCGGCACCGTGGAAACAGCCGCAGATCGGGCGTCTGAACACGGCCATTCGTGAGCCGCACTTTGTGGTGCGGGTGGCGGACTCCGACGGGCTGAGCAAAGGGTTGAAAGTCACCATCGACCTGCCAGCGCTGGACGGTGGCGGCGACTACGATCTGTTGCAACTGGAGCCCAGCGGCGACGGGCTGGTGTCGCTGATCTTGAGGAAACGCCCATGAGCATCGGCAGTTTCAGTGAAGTCAAAAAAAACAGCGGCATGCTGCACATCCAGGCCTCGGCTGAGGATCTGAAAGCGTTTGCAGACTTGGCCATCCTGGTGCCCAAGGCTGCCGCCAAAGCTCAGCGACGGGCGATCAACAAAACGCTCGGTTGGTTGCGCGGAAAAATCGCCAGTAATGTAGGTAAGCAAGAAAAAATTGCAGTGAGAGCTGTGCGGCAGCGTTTGATCACTTACCCGGTGAAAGGCGGTGCAATGCGCGGCAAATTGTGGTTCGGCATTAACCCGCTGGAAGCCAGCCGGGCAGGGCGCGCCCGTCAGACCAAGGCGGGCGTGTCGGTGGCGGGGCGGCGTTATCAGGGGGCTTTCTATAAGAAGGTGTATGGCAATCAGGCTGACGTGTGGATTCGTACCGCGAGCAAGCACTTCAACCCGGCTGATTACCCTGATAGCGAGGTCTCATCCCGTACCGGGGGTAGCTCCGGTTTCGTCGGTGAAAACAGTGACCGCTTCCCGCTGGCCAAAGCCAAAATCTCACTGGACGCCGTGCGCCCTCACTTCGATGCCTGGAGCCGCAAGGCCGACGAACGCTTGATGCACGTCCTCAAACAAGAAATGAACTTCGAGCTGCAAAAATACTTGAAGGGGACACGCCGTGCCTGAACCACCGTTTAGCCTCGACCTGCTGTATCAGGCCATCGAGCAGCACCTCCAGCAGCACTTGCCGGGCGTGCAACTCGTTAGCTTCTGGCCGGACATCCAGCAACACATCCCGCTCCCGGCGGTGTTTCTCGACATCGCCGAGATCGAGCCGGGCACCGATATCGGCACCGGTGAAACCACCCTGACCATCACTTTTGAAGCGCGGGTGATTGTCGACGTGATCCGCGCCGATCATTACCCGCAAGCCGTGCACCTGGCCACCCAACTGGCGGTGCTGTTACGCGCCCAATCGTGGGGTTTGCCGGTTGAACCGGCCGAGTTTCAGCGGTCGAGTCAGGACTGGACCCGGCCGGAACTGGACGGTTACACCGTGTGGTTGGTCGAGTGGACCCAGACCGTTTACCTCGGTGAACAAGAATGGCCATGGCCTGATGAACCGCCGGGCACCTTGCTGATCAGCGTCAACGACGAAGACCACGTCGCCCCCGAGGATCTGCCATGAGCTACGCCAGTGCTGAACACGACCGCATGATCGCGGCCCTGTTGATTCCTTGCTACGTGGTCGCGGTGGATTTGGCCGCATCCCCTCCAGCCTGCCGAGTTTCCACCGGCGACTGGACCAGCGCCTGGGTGCGCTGGCACAGCGTGGCCGCGGGCAAGGCCCGGCACTGGCGCGCGCCGAGCATAGGTGAGCAGGGCGTGCTGTTTAACCCCAGCGGACAGGCAGGCATGGGCACCTTTGTGCCGGGCTTGTACGGCGATGCAGGCGCACCCCCTGACAACCGTGACCACGTCGAGGTGTGGCGGTTTGATGATGGCGGCTCGTTGGTTTACGACTGGCAGGCCAAGCGCTACACCATAACCTTGCCCAGCGGCACCGTGACCATTGTGGTCGGTAGCAGTTCGGCGGTGGTCACGGACAACGCCATTACTGGCAAGGCCGAAGCGATCAACCTGACCGGGAAAATCACCCTGAACGGCGACGTGGTGATCAACGGATCGATCTTGACCCACAACGGGCTGAATGTCGGATCGACGCACACCCATAAAGACGTAACACCCGGTGCGGGAATAACGGGCACACCGTCTTAACCAACCTCGCTACGGCGAGGTTTTTATTACCTGGAGAACCCCATGAGCAAAACACCTGACGACAAAGTCACTGATCCCGTGGCCCCTGTCCTTTCAAAAACCACCCCGGTCGCGGACCCGGTTCGTGCGTTCCGCGACAAGGTCTACACCTCCCGCACCCTGATCCTGCCAGGCGGCGCCACGCTCCCGGTCGCCAAAGGCCGTGCCACGGCACTCGACGATCAGCAGTTTCAGTACCTCAACAGCCACCCGGATTTTGAACGCCTGACGGAGTAACCCGCGATGATCGGAATGGATCGCCACACCGGCGCGGCCCTTTCCGGCGTCGAGCATTTGCGCCAATCCATTGCCGACATCCTCACCACCCCGGTGGGCAGTCGGCGCATGCGCCCAGCCTATGGCTGCCAGTTGCGCCGGTTCGTCGACATGCCGATCAACGCGGGCTGGAAAAGCGCGGTACAGGCCGAGGTCGCCCACGCGTTGAACCTGTGGGAGCCGCGTTTCAAGTTGCAGTCGGTGCGGGTGTCGGCGGTGCTCGATGGCGTGATCACTTTTGAACTCAAGGGCCTGTACCGGGGCGAGGGCGTAGCAATGGAGGTGAGCGCATGAGTACCGTGGACCTGTCGGCATTGCCGACCCCGGAGGTGCTGGAGTCGCTGGACTTTGAAGACGCCTATCAGGAAGAACTGGCGGTGTTTCGCAGCTATATGGGCGACAACTGGAACGCGGCGTTGGAGAGCGATCCGGTGGTCAAGCTGCTGGAGCTGGGCGCGTATCGGCGGCTTCAGATCCGGGCGCGGATCAACGATGCGTCCAAGTCGCTGCTGTTGGCCTACGCCCAGCGCACCGACCTCGATCACCTCGCCGCCAACGTGCGGCTTAAACGGTTGGTGATTCAGGAAGCCGATCTGCAAAGCGTGCCGCCGGTGCCGCAGGTGATGGAGCTGGACGACGCATTACGCGAGCGTATCCAACTGGTGTACGAGGGCCTGACCACGGCCGGGCCGCGCAACAGCTACATCCTGCACGCGCGCAACGCCTCGGCACTGGTGGCTGACGCGCAGGCCGAAAGCCCGAGCCCGGCCCACGTGGTGGTCACCGTGTTGCATCTGGAGGGCAACGGCGTGGCCGACCAGCCGCTGCTGGACAAGGTGCTGGCTCACCTCAGTGATGAAGACATACGTCCGGTCGGGGACCGGGTCACGGTGCAAAGCGCCGAGGTGCAGGAATACCGAATTGACGCGGTGTTGCACATGGCCGGGACCGGTTCGGAGAACGAAGCGATTCTGGCCGAAGCCACCCGGCGCCTTGCGGCCTGGATCAACCCGCGTCGGCGCCTTGGCGTGGAAATCGCCCGCTCGGCCATTGATGCGCAACTGCACATCACCGGCATCAGCCGTGTGGACTTGCCCGGCTGGGTCGACATCCCTCGGGCCAAGCATCAAGCCGCGTACTGCATCGGCTACAGCGTGACCCAAGGCGGTGCCGGATGAGCCTGCTTCCGCTCAACAGCACTCAGTTAGAGCGGGCCATCGAAGCGGCGATTGATCACAACCCGGCGATTCCGATTCGCACCTTGTACAACGCGAAAACCTGCCCGGCGCACTTGCTGCACCAGTTGGCGTGGGCATGGTCGGTGGACCGCTGGGACAACCGCTGGAGCGAGCAGGTCAAGCGCGCCGCCATTGAATCGGCGTTCTTCATCCATGCCCACAAGGGCACCATCGGTGCGCTGCGCCGGGTAGTGGAGCCGCTGGGTTATCTGCTGGAAGTGGTCGAGTGGTGGCAGGCCGTGCCGTTGGGCGTGCCGGGCACGTTCGGGCTCAAGGTCGGGGTGCTGGACACCGGCATCACCGAGGAAATGTACCGCGAGCTGACAGCTCTGATCGATGACGCCAAACCGCTCAGCCGCACGCTGACCGAACTGGTGATCAGCCTTGAAAGCACCGGCCAGCTCAACGTCTTTTCCTGCTTGTACGAGGGCGAGGTGATCGACGTGTACCCACCGGCGCCGCGCGACATCGAGGTCACGGGGCATTACGGCCCGGCTGGCCGCGAACATCAAACCGAATACCTGGACGTGTACTCATGATTGATCAAAGCAGCCAGTTTATGGCGATCCTCACGGCAGTTGGCGAGGCCAAGCAGGCCAACGCCGACGCGATGAACATCCCATGGACGTTCTCTCAAATGGGTGTGGGCGATGCCAACGGTGCCGACCCGCAGCCCAACCGGGCGCAAACTAAGCTGATCAACGAGCGCCGCCGCGCGCCGCTGAATCAGGTCAAGATCGACCCGAAAAACACCAACGTGATCATTGCCGAGCAGGTGATCCCGGAAAACGTCGGCGGCTGGTGGATTCGTGAAATCGGCCTGTACGACGCGGACGGCGATCTGGTGGCGGTGGCCAACTGTGCGCCCAGCTTTAAACCGGAGCTGGCCCAGGGCTCCGGCAAGACCCAAGTGGTGCGCATTAACTTCATCGTCAGCAGCGCCGCCAACGTCACGCTCAAAATCGACTCGAGCGTGGTACTGGCGACCCGGCAGTACGTGGACGACCGCATCATTGAAGTGTTGCCGCCGACGCGCAAGCCCGGCAGTTACACCAAGGTGCTGATCGACAAACGCGGCGTGGTGATCGAGGGCAGCAACCCCGAGACACTGGCCGATAACGGGATTAAGGACGCTTACACCAAAGAGCAGGTTGATGCCGGGTTGAAACTTAAGGCGCCTCTCAGCAGCCCGGCGCTTACTGGTTTGCCCACTGCGCCTACGGCTGCAGTGGGCAGCAATAACCAGCAACTGGCCACCACCGCGTTTGTGCAAGCCACCGTCTCGGCGGTTATCTCTGGCGCCCCCGGTGCGCTGGACACCCTTAAAGAGCTGGCTGATGCCTTGGGCGGCGACCCCAACTTTGCCAATACCATCATCAATGGCTTGGCGGAAAAGGCGAACAAAGGCACTACGCTGGAGGACTACAACATCACCAATGGGGTGCCGATCCGTAACCCCTTAGCGGCCGGTAGTCTGGACATTCATGGCGGTTCATTTGCATTTTTGTCGGCCAATCAAGAGGCGTCGGCCTGCCAGAACTGCTATTGGAATGGCACCAGTTGGCTGCGACATGATGTGTCGCGTCCGGCTGTGTGCCTTGCACTCGAGCGCGGCGCTGTGGTGGTGCGCAAGGCCGCTGCCGGGTCTAACCCAATTATCTGGGGCACCAGTGATGCGGTGATCGATGGCAGTAGCCTGACCTTTGCTGCGATACGCAACAAACCCACTACCTTGGCCGGATTCAACATCCTTGATGCCTACACCAAGGTGGAGGTAACGACCGCCATTCAAGCGGCTATAGCCGGTGTGATCGACGGGGCACCCGGTGCACTGGACACGATCCGTGAACTGGCAGCGGCATTGGGTGGCGACCCGAACTTTGCCAATACCATCATTAATGGACTGGCTGAAAAAGCCCCAAAAGCCACAACACTTGAGGGCTACAACATCACCAACGGCATGCCGATTCGCAACCCTTTGGGGGGCGGCAGCCTTGATCTGCACGGCGGACAGTTTGCATTCGTTACTTCGGTTTCCGAATCATCGGTTGGACAAAACTGCTATTGGAACGGTACTAGCTGGCTACGTCATGACCTGGCGGCTGCTGCTGTGTGTGTCACGGTAGCGGCGGGCCGTGTGGTAATCCGCAAAGCGCCTGCCGGGGCTAACCCGATTGTGTGGGTGTCGGCGCCTGAGCTAGTGGACACCTCAATGTTGGCTTCTGCCGAAGAAGCCGAAAGCGGCGCGAACATCGCACGCTGGATGAATCCCTATACGGTTGCTCGATACGTAGCCAAAAAGGTGATGCAAGCCACGGAATACGTTGCGGGTATCGCCGGAATCGCATCGATCAATCAGGTCAATGCGGGTGCGGATGATGCGACGATAGTCACCCCCAAGAAACTCAAATGGGGCTTTTCATTCAGTCCGACCCAAAACGGTTACTTCTGTTTTCCGAGCTGGCTGGGCGGCTTTTTGTTGCAGTGGGGCTTCGTCTACGAGTCTCAAGGAGCCACCGATTATCGCGGCTTTAATGTGCCGTTCCCCAATGCCTGCTTTGGAATGGTCATGAGCCTTGAAGCAAGTACACAAGGTGGGTTCGGTAGTGGCTATGGTTTTGTCACGCAGGTAGTTGACCGTACCAAGTTCCTCTGGTCGGTTGGAGGCAGCTTGTCGGGCGGCGGGTATGGTTATTACTGGGCATGGGGCAATTAATCATGACGGATCGTTACTATCTGGATCTGGCTGAAGACGGGCGCGTGATCATGCGTTATGACGCGGTGATCAACGGGGAGGATGTGCCTAAGGGCGCCACGCCGGTGACACGTCGAATCTTTTCGCAAACACTGAGCGGAGGGAAAGGCACGGCTTACCTGACTGAGGCAGGCAAGGTTGAATTTCGTGTCATTGACCTCCTGAGTCCTGAAGACCGCGCAGCCAGTGATGAACGGGCATGGCGTGACGCCGAGGTTGAGTCGGTCAAATGGTTGCGTGAACGGCACCGGGACGAAGTCGATCTGGGCTTGGACACCACGCTCACACTGGACCACTTCAAGGGGTTGCTGAGCTACCTTCAAGCCTTGCGCGACTGGCCACAGTCGCCGGACTTCCCGACTTTGAAATATCGCCCAGCCCGGCCCGACTGGATCGCTGAACAAACCTGATAACGCCCCGCACCCCGGGGCGTTTTTGTATCCACCGTTTGACCCACACAAGCCTCGCCCTGCGGGGCTTTGTTGTTTCTGGAGAGTACCTGTATGAGCACAGCCAGCCGTTTTCACGGCGTTACCGTAACGCTGGTCGACACCGGCGCGCGCACCATTGCGCTGCCGTCGACCTCGATCATCGGCCTTTGCGACACCTTCACCCCGGGTATCAAGGCGACGGCCAAACCCAATGACCTGGTACTGCTGACCAGCGAGCGCGAAGCCATCGCCGCGTTTGGTGAAGACTCGGCTATCACCCGTGCCGCCAAAGCGGTGTTCTTGAAAGCCAAGGCCGTGATCGTCGCGTGCGGCGTGGCCAAGCTGGAAGACGAAGCGCTGCAAACCTCGGCCATCATCGGCGGTGTTTTGGCCTCGGGTCAGCGTACCGGCCTGCAAGCCTTGCTTGACGGCAAAAGCCGCTTCAACGCCCAGCCGCGGCTGTTGATCGCGCCCAAGCATTCCGCCACGCAAGCGGTGGCCACGGCCATGGATGCACTGGCGGGCAAGTTGCGCGCCATCGCCATCGTCGACGGCCCCAACACCACCGACGAGGCGGTGCTGGCCTACGCGCAGGAGTTCGGCAGCAAGCGCATTTACATGGTCGACCCGGGCGTTCAGCAATGGGACACGGTCACCAGCAAAACCATCGACGCCCCGGCCTCGGCGTTTACCGCTGGCCTGTTCGCCTGGACTGACACCGAGTACGGCTTCTGGGCCTCGCCGTCGAACAAGGAATTTGTCGGCATCACTGGCACCACACGCCCGATTGAGTTTCTGGAAGGTGATGAAACCTGCCGCGCCAACCTGCTCAACAACGCCAATATTGCCACCATCATTCGCGACGGCGGCTACCGCTTGTGGGGCAACCGTACGCTGTCATCTGATTCGAAATGGTCGTTTGTGACACGGGTGCGCACCGTCGACATCGTGATGGACGCGATTCAGGCCGGACATAAATGGGCGGTCGATCTTCCGATCAACAAGACCTACGTAAAGAACGTTACAGATGGTCTGGATGCGTTCATGCGGGATCTGAAAAACCTCGGCGCGGTGCTGTACTTCGAGGTGTATGCGGACCCTGAGATGAACACGGCCAGCCAGCTGGAGCAGGGCAAAATTTACTGGAACATCCGCTTCACGGACGTCCCGCCTGCCGAGAACCCGAACTTCCTCGTTCAAGTGACCAATCAGGGTCTGACTGAAGTCGTGGACACCGCTGCCTAAGGAGGCCGCTCAATGATTCCTCAAGTGCTTTTTGATACCAACCTGTTTTTGGGCGGGATCAGTTTTTCCGGTGATGTGCCGTCCGTGACCCTGCCCAAGTTGACCGTTAAAACCGACTCGTTCCGGGGCGGCGGCATGGGTGGCGAGATTGAGATGGACATGGGGCTGGAGAAATTGGAGTCCAGTTTCGTCACGACCGGCGTCCGCCGCGAATCCATGAAGTACTTCGGTCTTGCTGATCAGACCAGCTGCAATGCCGTGTTTCGCGGAGCTTTTAAAGGTCTGGGTGGCAAGGTCACCCCCGTGATCGCGACGATGCGCGGCATGCTCAAAGAACTGGACATGGGCGACTGGAAACCCGGCGATAAGGCCGAGAACAAGTACGCGATGGCCCTCCAATATTACAAGTTGGAAGTGGACGGTCGTGTGATGTACGAAATCGACATGGTCAATTGCGTGCGCGTAATTGATGGCGTCGACCAAATGGCAGATGTACGCAGCGCCCTGGGCCTTTAAGGAATTCCCGCATGACTATCAATACTGAAAAGAAACTCCCGTCCTGGCTCACCCTGACTGACGAGGGCGTCACCATCACCCTGCGTTACCCGACTGAACTCAACCATGTCAAAACCGACAAGGTGGTCATGCGCGCGCCGACCGTTCGCGATGTGCGAGCAGCGGGCGCGGTCTCGGGCGGCGATGCTGAAAAGCGCGAATTGCAACTGTTCTCCAGCCTGACCGAAATCCCGCCCGGCGATCTGGAAGGGCTTAAGGTGGTGGACTACAGCCGCGTGCAGGAAGGCTATTTTCGTCTGGTCGACGAAGGCGAACTGTAACCCCGCAACCCTGAAACAACTGGCCAAGCGCTTGGCGGCAGAAACGAGTTTTTCTGCCGCCGAGATCATGGCCATGCCGTTTTCGGAAATGGTCTGGTGGCTCACGGATTGAGCCGCCTGACGCGCAACCACAGGGCAGGGCGAACAGATGGCAAACAAACTCGCGCTCGGGCTGGTGATCGGCGGGGCGGTCAGCTCCTCCGTGGGCTCAGCGTTCAAGGACGTTGAGGGCCGGATCAAGAAGCTGGAAGCGACCGGGGCCAAGGCCCGGGTCATGCAACGCCAGATCGGTGACACCATCCGCCTGCGCAACGAATGGAAAAAGGCCCACGACAGCGGTGCGGCGGGTGCGTCCACGCTGCTGACCAAACTCAACTCCAACCTAGACAGCCTGCGCAAGCAGGGGATCGAGGTCGGGCGACTCGACCGGGCCTATCAAATGCTCGGCCGTACGGCGCGGCAGGCGGATCTGAAAGCCCAGGGCCATGCACAAATCAACGAAGGCCGGGCCAGTGTCAAAAGCACGGTTGGCCGGGCAGCGGTGGGGGCGGCAGCACTGGCGGTGCCGACCAAAGTCAGCGCCGATTACAACGCCATCATCCGCGACATCGCGATCAAGGCAGGCATCGCCAATGCCCCCGAAGAAAAGCAGATGTCGCGCACCATCATCGACACCTCGCGTGACACCGGCATGGCCCGTAACGAGGTGGCCACCGTAGTCAACGAGCTGGTGGGTGCCGGTATGGACCTGGCCAAGGCCATGGAATACGCGCCGGTGGCGGCCAAGTTCGTGATCGGGCAGGGCTCGGACGGCGGCGAAACCGCCAAGATGATCAACGCCCTCGGCCAGAACGCCAAGATCACCAGCGCCAAGGAAATGCAGCAGGCGCTGGAAGCCATTGCGTTTCAAGGGCAGGCTGGCAGCTTTGAGGCCAGTGACATGGCCAAGTGGTTTCCCGAACTGCTGGCCAACATGGGCAAGCTGGGCATCACCGGCATGGACGCCGTGACCCAGCTGGGGGCCATGCTGCAAGTACAGATGAAAACGGCGGGCAGCTCCGACGAGGCGGCCAACAACCTCAAAAACTGGATGGACAAGATCAGTTCATCGCAGACCGTGGATGCCTACGGCAAGGCCGGGATCGATTACGAAGCCTCCATGCAAACCGGCATTCAACAGGGCATGTCGACGCTTGAGTCGAGCATGGCACTGGCCAAGAAATACATCGAGCAAACCGACCCCAAACGCGCCGCCAAGATGGCCGAAGCCACGGCGCAGATCAGCAAGGAATCGAATCCGGAAAAAGCCAAGGCCATGCTCGCGTCACTGGAGCAGGCCCTGCGCACTGGCGACATCTTTTCCGACATGCAGGTCAAGGCCGCGCTCACGGCCTACATGCAAAACAAGGAACTGTACGGCCAGCTCAAGCGCGAATCACGCGAAGCCAGCGGCATCCTCGACAAGAACCTGGCTGAGCGCCGCGAAACCTCGTCGCAGAAATGGAAGGAAATGGCCCAGTCGATGGACGACGCCATGCGCTCGGTGGGCGATGCGATCCGGCCGATCACCGACGGCGTGGCCGAAGGGCTGACCAGTGTGGCCAAGGGCATTACCTCGCTCAGCGACCGCACGCCCGGGTTGGCCATGGGCCTTACGGTGTTGGCCGGTGGAGCGCTGACCCTGCAAGGGCTGCTGGGCTCGTTCAAGATCGGCAAGGGCCTGTTCAACCTCGCACGCGGTGCGATGGGCGGACGGGATGCCAAGGGCGTGCAAAAGGTCTTTGTCACCAACGCCGGTGATGACGACAAGGAAGACGGCAAGGGCTCCAAGGTGTTGGCCCTCGCGGAAATCGGCCTGAAAGCCTTTGGCGGCAAAAAGGACGATGACGGCGACAGCGAGGAAGGCGGCGAAAGCAAAGGCTTTGACCCGATTGATACGGGGCTCAAGCTGCTGGACGTGTTCCGCGAAGCGAAAAACGACGAAGATGGCGGCGAAGACTCGGGGCCGCAAAAGGTGTTTGTGGTCAACGCCGCCGCCATGGGTGGCGGTGGAGGCGGTGGAGGCGGCGCCGGTGGTCGTGGCGGGCGACGTCGCGCGGGCAATCGCAACGGCCGCCGCCGTGCGGGTGGTGGTGGTGGTGGTGGTGGTGGGCCTCGGCCGCCGCGTCCGCCAGTGCCGCCCGTTCCACCTGTACCGCCGGAGCGGGCGGCGCGCGCCATGGGGTTGATTGGCAAAGCAGGTAAAGCGGTTCCTGGTGCTGCGCTGTTTGAAGGCGTCCTGCGCGCGGCCGACACCTACCAGAACGCCGAAACCAAGGACGAAAAGGCCGAAGGCTACGGCGCCGCTGCGGGCAACATGGCCGGTGCGCTGGCAGGGGCTGCGGCCGGTGCGGCCATCGGTTCTGTGGTGCCGATTTTGGGCACGGCGGTCGGTGGCTTGATCGGCGGCATCCTCGGCAGCATGGGCGGCGAATCAATCGGGGGCAGCCTCGGTAAATCGTGGTTCGGGTCGGACGATGAAAAACCCGCTGAACCGCCGAAGCCCGAAGCCAAAGCAGCAGGCGAGCCACTGGCTCCAGTGGTCAAACCGGTGTCATACGACCCGGCTGATCCGGACTCGAAAGACCCGTTCCTCTTGCCGCACTTTGCCAACAAGCCGCGCTTTCCCGGTGCGGACCTGGTGCGCCCGGATTCGTTGCCGCCGCCGACAGCATCACCGGCGCCGGTGGTCAAACCGGTGTCGTATGACCCGGACGATCCGGACTCGAAAAACCCGTTCCTGTTACCGCACTTTGCTAACAAACCGCGCTTCCCGGGGGCGGACCTGGTGCGGCCCAAGTCGTTACCGCCTGAAGGCTCACTCGGTGCCAGCGCATCACGCGAGCTGCCCGGGGCGATGAACATGGGGGACGTGGTGCGCTCGTTCGCCGCCACGGCACCTGCCGGGCCGCTGGCCATGCCGCCCAAAGCAGAGCCGGTACTCAAGGTCGAACCGCCGAAGATCGATCAGAAGATTGATGTTAAGGCTGACCTGGTCATCAACGTGCAAGGCGACGTAAAAGACCCGGCCGCACTGGCCCGGGAACTACAGCCACACCTGCAACGGCAGATCGAGCAAATCAACCAGCAGATGTCGAGCCGGAATCTGTACGACCAACCGCATCTTTAAACAGAAGGGGCAAGCCATGGCCTACATGGAACAACTGCAGTCGGGGTTGAAGTACCTGACTGCAGCGGGGGAAACAGGGCGCCGCAGTCTGGACGGCATGCTTGGACCGGTGAACGGCGCCATTGGGGAAATCAGCGGCGCCGCCTCCGAACTGAGCGACTTGCCGTTCATTGGTCCTGCGGTCGGGGCCAAGGTGCAACGGCTGATGCGTGGGGTCAACGCCGCACAGGCCAAGGTCGGCGCGGTGGTGGCCACCTACAACAAAGCCACCCGGGCGGCCTCGCAAATTGAGGAACGCCTCGGCGTGCTGAAAGAGCAGGCGGGCAAGGCGGCGACCGCGATCAACAAAATCGCAGGCAAAGTCAGCCCGTCACTGGCCAACATCGTGCCGACCGGCGTGCTGGGCGCAGACGCGACCCCGGCCGCCGAAGCGGTAAAACCGTTCCCGCACCTGCTGATCATGCAACCGCTCAAGCCCGGATCGACACCGTTCTACTTCAACCTGGACACCGCCGCTTTCGACGAACTCAAGCGTTCCAGCGAATACCGCTGGGCTTCACAAGAGCGCCTTAGCCGTCGCCCGGCGCAGCAAGCCGTGGGCATGGGTGAAGAACGCATCACCCTGACGGGCGCGATTTTTGGCGGGTTCAAAGGCGGCATCAAACAGCTCGACACCCTGCGCAGCATCGGCGCCCAGCTCCAACCGCTGGGCCTGACCACCGGCTATGGCGACGTGCTGGGCAACTGGTGTTTGAAAAACATCGAAGAAGAACAAAGCGCCCTGCTGCAAGGCGGCATCCCGCGTAAACAGGGCTTTACCTTGGAGTTTGTGCGCTATGGCGACGACCTGCAGAACGGCTAGCGGTGACGTGCTCGACACCATCTGCCAGAACTACTACGGCCACCTCAATGGCTCGGTCGAGGCCGTGCTCGATGCCAATCAGGGGCTGGCCGAAGAGGGGCAGCCATTCAAGGCCGGGCTAGTGATTCACCTGCCTGATTTGCCCGCGCCGAGTGATGAGGTGGTGATGTTGTGGGGTTAGCCTAAACGCACTTCATTCAGCAGCTCGGGATGGTGATCGAGCAGTTTCAGTAACTTCACCAGTGCCAGTGGTGGTTTGGTTTTGCCGTTCTCATAACGGGAAAACGCATTCACGCCACCGCCGAAAATCTCGGCCGCTTCACGCTGGTCCAGGTCTAGTTTTTTACGCACAGTTGTGATGAAGCCTGGATCAACAATCGAAGCATTCACTTGTTTGTTGAAGGCCAGCATTGCAGCACTGACGCGGGTGGATTCGCTGGCATCCAGCACGGTTTCACCACAGGCCGGGCAGAATTCGCCGGTGACCGAAGGGATCACAGTGGACTCGTTCTTGTAGGTGTAAGGCACGTCGCGGGTGTCATGCACCAGCTCTGCCGAGACGCAAGATGGACATTTCATGTTCATAGCTCCTTGAAGGACACGATGAGCACATCATCAATGACCGTGAGTTTCAGGTAGACCTCGCCAGCGTGGGTTTTACGCCGGTACACGTCCTGCCAGACCTTATGGTCTGCATGCGTGGTCATGCTCTTGTAAAAGTCAGCGGGCGCCAGTGCCATTACCACGCTGACGATGCCGTCAAAGTCGAAGCCTAAAGCCGCGCCACCGGTCAGTGCTGACAGGGTAGAGCGCACCTTGCCCGCTTCAATCAGGGCTTTAACGGTGTGTAGTTTGCAGTGCGGGGTCTTTTTCTCCATGCGGCGAAAATTAACCTACTTGGTTTAATTTGGCAAGTAGGTTAATGCGCTGAGCATAGTCCGTTTTATAACCGAGTGATGTTTCTTTACAGCCCCGTCCAGAGCGGGGCTTTTGCCGTTTGGAGAATGTATGACACCCACCTTCCGCATCGTCGCAGACGGTGCCGACATCACCGCGCTGATCAACGACCGCCTGCTGTTGCTGCGCACCACTGATAAACCCGGGATGGAGTCCGACGACTTTGAACTTCGCATCGATGACCGTGATAGCGCCGTGTCATTGCCAAGCCGTGGGGCGAGTATCGAAGTATTCCTCGGCTACAGCGGCACCGCATTAACCCGCCTCGGGCGCTATACCGTGGACGAGGTCGAGTTGTCCGGCCCGCCCGATACGCTGGTGATCCGTGGCAAAGCCAGCGACATGCGCGGCAGTGGCAAGACTACCCGCAGTGGCAGTTGGGAAGGTGTGAGCCTGGCCAGCATCGTCACTGACGTAGCCGCACGTAATGGCTGGTCGCCCGTGTGCTCAGTGACCACCGTGGTGCCCCGTGCTGACCAGCTCAACGAGTCAGATTTTAACTTCATTACACGCTTGTCAAAGCAGTTTGACTGCACCGCCAAGGTGGCGGACAGCAAACTGCTGGTTATGCCCAGACAAGGCGGGCAAAGCGCGAGCGGCACGGCGCTGGGCACCATCACCCTCACGCGCAGCGCCGTCAGCCGCTGGCAATTTCGCCTCACTGATTGCAGCACCCACAAAGCCGTCAGCACCCAGCATCAAGACAAAAAGACCGGTCAGTTAAAAGTCGTCACCCTGGACAACGACGAGTCTCCGGACGGCCTGCCGCCCGTGCATACCGACCGACATATCTACCCGAACAAGTCCGCCGCCGAACAAGCGGCGAAAGCACGGCTCTCTGCCTTCAATCGCTCGATCGCTGCGGTACGCCTAGAAATGCCCGGCCGTACGGATCTGTATGCCGAACGAACGATCAACGCCCAAGGCTTCAAGTCCGGGCTTGATGGTGAGTACCTGGTGGACTCGGTGGAGCAGGTCTTCACCCAAAGCGGCTGGAGCACCACCGTCGAATGCAACGGCGGCAAAAAAGGCAAAGCCAAGGCTAAAGGCAAGAAGCCAAAAGCCTCCCTCAAAGTCGTATCGCTAAAAGCAGAGTAAACCCACACCCAGCCGGCCATGAGCGGGCGTTAACGTTAGGGCAAGCCTATGTCGATCACCCAGCAGCAACTCCAGCAGATCCTCCCCAACGCCGGCCAAACAGCCGGCGTTTTTGTTCCAGTGCTAAACACCTCGATGGTCCGCTTCCAGATCGTCGGCACGAAGCGCATCGCCGCCTTTATCGCCCAGATCGGCCACGAGTCCGGCCAGTTCCGCTACGTCCGCGAACTGGGCAATGACCAATACCTGAGTAAATACGACACCGGCACACTGGCCAAGCGCTTGGGCAACACCCCCGAGGCGGATGGCGACGGCCAAAAGTATCGAGGCCGTGGCCTGATCCAGATCACCGGCCGAGCCAACTACATGATGTGCGGCGAAGCGCTGGCCCTTGACCTGATCAACCATCCGGAACTGCTGGAAAAGCCGCAACACGCGTGCATGTCAGCAGCATGGTTCTGGGCGAGCAGGGGGCTCAACACCTTGGCCGACGCGGGCCAGTTCGACACCATCACCCGCCGCATCAACGGCGGCCAAAACGGCGCAGCAGATCGTCAGGCACTGTATGCCCGTGCCCTCAAGGTGTTGGCGTGAAGCTCGATGCGGTGAAGTGGGGCGGGGCAATGCTGCTGATGCTCGGCCTTATGGGTGGCAGTGCATGGGCGGCATGGGCGTGGCAGGCCAACGCCTACGACAAGAAACTCGCCAAGCAAGAAGCCACCCACCAAATAACCCTGACCCATCTGGCCAATGCCAACTCAGCGCTAATTCTCGCCGAGCAGGGCAAACGCCTCGCCCTGGAGCAATGGCTGGCAGCCAGCGACCAAGCCCATTATCGAGCCCTGACTGATGCCAAAACTAATCAAACCCGCCTGCGTGATCGCCTTGCTACTGCTGACCTGCGGCTGTCAGTCCTACTCGACACCACCGCCACAAATGATCGTGACGGAATGCAAGCCACCACCGGCCCCGGCTGCGTGGTTCATGGAACCGCGAGAGCCCAACTTGACCGAGCGCATGCTCAACGAATTATCGGAATCACCGGCGACGGCGACCAAGGACTGATAGCGCTGCAAGCCTGCCAGGCCTATGCCAAAGAAGTCTCAGGCAGGCGTAGATGATTTTTATACTGCATATCTCGAGATATTAATATGTTAGCTATGCGATCTAGTAGAAATATACTTTAAGGTGGGCGAGGATATGTGCTCTTTAAAAGTGTGGCAAGTTAAGTGAGGCGCATTGTTGGTATTATTACTTGTTGTTATTTGATTCAAGATTCACTGTTTAGTAGGTCTCAGTAAAATGCCTTGAAATAAAGTCGTAGGGCGTATACCATTGTATGGTTCAAGAACGTTTGGTATGGGCGGGCTATACAAAGGATTGCAGATGTCTAAAGTTTTGGCTATTAAGCCTGTAACTATAAAGTATGCCAACGAGTTTATTGGTCTTCACCACAGGCATCATCGGCCAACTGTGAGGAATAGTGGTCGGTGGGCATTGGCAGTAGTCGATATAAACTTGGAAGTAGTAGGGGTTGCTATCGCCGGCAATCCAGTGTCAGCAACATATATGGATGGTTTTACTATAGAGTTAACTAGGGTTTGCGTAAAGCTGGGATCTCCTAAAGGTGCATGTAGTTTTCTAATAAGTAAATGTTGCACTGTTTGGAGAAATATGGGTGGTAAGCGAGTTGTAACGTATACTCTTGAAAGCGAATCTGGCGCGTCCCTACGAGGCGCAGGATGGAAATTGATGGCTACTGTAAAGCCGCATGAGCGATGGGCCAATAAAAGTAAGGTGGACGGTATTGAGCGAGCAAGATTGCAAGTTTATCAAGTGAATAAGTATAGGTGGGAAAAAGCGCTGGAGGAGGTTTCTTGATGAAAGTTATTTGTGCGTTCAGCTCGGATAGTCGACCTCTTTACATTGCTGATATTTATCGGGTTTTGGCTCTTCCAGAAGATTATATCGTTAGGTTTAGATATAAGAAAAAGTATGTCGGGGATGCCATCTTAAATTCCCCGCAGAGTGTTGTTGGCATGGATGTGGCGGTTTTTTTTTCAGGAGGTAATAAGGATGTATCAACTTCTAACAATAATTTAACTCATGTATCAGTGCGGATGGCAAAAATAGTTAAGGTCGAAATCAGTAAGTGCACAAATGTTTTTCATGTGAGCTTGGTACTTAAAGATTTTTGTGATCTTTCGTTGGTGAATGTAGAGCATGGGAAATTTTTTGTTGAGGCGGAGTGTAAAAAAAACACAGTTGATGTTCTTTGGGCTGATCGTGTAGAAGCGGTCAAACAGTTTTTTCCACTGATTCTTTTTTTTCACATAAAAGGGATATACTCAAAGTGTGGTAAAAAGCTTCTAGTCAAAAGGGGTGGGCAGTCAACTTGTTTTTACTCCCTTAATCATGGCGAAGATTATTACATTGACTTGGCCTTAGGCACCCATGAATCGCCTAATCTACATGTTGGGTTGGGAATTAATGGAGGGGATGAGCTTTTAGTAAACTGTATTAATCCTTTGCAAACATCTGCAGAGTATGATGATGAGCCAATCTATATCTCTGCAAAATCTTTGCAGTTGTATAGGCAGACCGGGCTTATACGGTTTGCTCCTGTTTATACATCCGATGCGTCTAAAAACCATGAGTTGGCTGAATATGCAGTGAATGTTGCTTTAGATCTTAAGTTGAGTAAGCGTCGATCTTTATTGTTCGCTAGTTATAGTACATGTGCTGCATTATCAATTTTAGGCGTGACTACTGATTTTGGGCTTTCTGCAATGGTGGGTTATGCTGTAAAATCAATATCTGCACTTTTTTTCTTGGCCTCTGCTTTTGTGCTGTATAGTTATTTTGATAAAAAATAAGTGTTTCATTTTTTTCTCAAATCAATATGTTTATGATTTTTATGTTTGTTGGGCGTATGCATGTTAATGATTTGGGATATACTGCATTTTAGTTTAAATTTATTGTAATTATGCTGTGTGATTTGTTGCATGAATAAGTCGTCAGTATGCTCATTGTTAATAATTGCTCTTTCAACTAGTCGTTCTCCCCAGTAGTCTTTTCTCCAAGCGCCTTGCCAGTTAGTTGTCCCTCCATTTTTGAATTTGATAGGGCGCTTGAGTATGTCTAGGCACGCATTTTCGATATGTTTCACATCTATCCAAATGTTATCCAAGAGATTTTTTTTCCGATAGGCGTATTTGATCTCTCTGATTTTAAGCATCGTTGAATATGTATATGTATTTAGGTTGAGTTTTTTTAATGCGCTCTCATAACCGAATGCATAGCAATCATTTAATGCGTTTTTGCAGTATATGCAGCTTCTAAGGGATACATATAATACGTCGCAAAGCCAAAGTATACCGAGTGAAGTATTTGGGTACCATTTTATTGAGTCTATGAATTCGATGGTGTCGTCTAGAAGCTTGCGCACCTGGGTTTTTGAAGGACGATATCCTTTGTAGAATCTCATCAAGTCTGTGTTTCCAGAAATGTAAATTGAGTCGATATCTAGGTGCGTGAGGAATAATGACCCTTTGGCGCGCATTTTTTTTATAGTGTTTAAAGAGTAAAACATCACAGGGCCGAATTCTTTCTCTATACTTGAGAAGTTTGGGGGGGTGTCCCATATGCAAACCCGATCAATGTCACTGCTTGGGTTGTTGTCACCCCTAGCAGATGAGCCGCATTCAATTATTATGTAAGACATTATTTGACTATCCGTTTGACAATAATTGCAGTGACAACCGCGCACCAAGCTACAGATATTAATAGGAAAGTTATAGTTATAGCCATCGGTATAATATCGTATTTTGGAGTCATATCGCCATATCCTACAGTGGTAAATGATACAACTGAGAAGTAAACGGACTGCAAGATGCTGAGTTCTTTCTCCTTAAAGGTGCCGTCAATTAAATAAGAATAGCCTAGGATTAAGCCAGCTGTCACGTATAGCGAGTTTTTTATGCCGTACCCATAACCTAATAGATAATCGAACAGTAATCCTCGTAAAAATTTGTTTGGGTGTCGATTTTTGCCGCGCAAATAATCATATCTCCTGTAAAATTGAAATTTTTTGTCTGAGTTCATGGCAAATTCTTCTTGGTGCATGTTTTTAGAATTTCTGTAAAGAGTTTGGAAAAGGCTCGCATTTATGTTCGCCCAGTTCCAGTGCCACTTCCAAGAGAATTTAAATGATGTCGGGTCTAAATATGTAGAACTGATTTTGGTTTTGTAAAAAGCACATTCCGAAAAAAAACATTGATGAAATTCCACCTCTGTTATCCGTGCACCATTAAAAATGCAATCAATAAATTGGCAGTCTTGGAATATAGAATTTGCTATGAGTTGATGTGAGAATATACATTTTTTGAATGTGACTCTTTTTAAAGTGGGCTGGGAGGGCTGGTTTCCTTCTAGTGGAAAATATACGAATGAGCATTCTATGATGCTGCCTGGGGTGATAGAACTTGCTAATATCTTTTTATCTATTATTTCCTTGATTCGTGGGGGTAAATTCTCACGATTTTTGATATTTTTGTAGATGTTCTTCAAGCGGTTAATTGTTGGTATCGTCATTTTTTTAATTTGTTCTATTGTCGATGATTGGCATTGGCATTGGCATTGGCATTGGCATTGGCAGTGATTTAGTGGTTGTCGAAAATTTATGTGTGTGCATGTTTTCGATGACTACCGTTGATAAAATTTGCTGGGGTTTAAGCAATAAATATTTTTCTATCTCCAGTCTGATGTCATTTTTTAACGTGGCGAAAATTCAGTAGCTCTATAAGGTCACTCATCGTTAGTAGCCATTTTTTTTGATAGTGGGTATAGGTTGAGTGAATGGGTGTCGGAATAACCAGTCGTAAACTATTAGACTGCATCTCCGAGGTTTGTCTCTCACTAATGGCCGCTTCTAACGTGATCAGATGCTTGAGTGGTATTTTATTGGCCTCACTAAGGACTTGTCGCCATCGATCTTTGCAAGTTGTCTTGGCTCCCAGCATATGTAACTGTTCTGCCGGAAACTCTGAATTATGATACGAGCTGAAATTAGGAAATATAAAGTCCGGTTTTGAGTTGTTTTCCGTGGTGAATCCTTTACCGCCACCTTGTTCAAAACGCAGTCCGTGTGCAGTGAAAATCTCACTGAGATAGTGTTCAAAAGCATGACCAACACGGGATTTTCGTCGATTTTGCACACTCAACGAAAAACTGATGAATCCGTCAACATCAGCTCCGTCTTTGCCAAATCCTTCACGTAGTCTGTCCTGAACCAAGTGGCGTTCGTAAATCCTGAACAGTTTTTCCTCGTGGTCCATCCAGTTAAGAATGGCTTGATCCGGGTCTGCAAGTGGATCTACTTTTGGCTCAATGGATTCACGGGCAAATTTAGAAAATGCAGATGTTGTTGGAAATTTCTCGCCGCCAAACAGTTTTACAAGGCGCTCTAGCCAAGCATCATCACCTGTCTCAAACTGACCTGTCTCAATGCCGAGATCTTCCAGCATCAGTCTTAGCGGAAGAAACAAGCGGAGCGTTTCAACGCTACCGGCTTTAAATCGTTCGTCAACATTATCGAGCGCAAAAAGAACGCGAAGCTGCCGTTCTATTGTGCTTCCAGCCGGGGTGAAAACCATCAACAAAGAGTCGTCACGCAGCTTGGCCACCAGCAAAAAGTCACCTTCTGAAAGCAATTCAGTGACTGCATTTCTAGGGTAGTAAAGTCTGTATTCCGGGCCACGATGCGGCTGTTTTCTACGGCAGTCATACCACGTGACGTCAGCCTCAACGGTTTCTGGGGCGACTGAATCGTCAGCGATGTAAATCTGCTTTGTCTTGAACCGGTACTCTTGATCTTTAGAGGGGGTGCCCAAGTACTGTTTAAATCCTGCCGCAGGAAGCCCGCCAATCTCATGCTGGTTGGAGCGTTTAGGATCAGCATCGACAGCGCTCAAGTATTTTGCCGCTACACCTTCGAAGTAGTCACTGATACGGTCTGAGAACATGCGGATTCCAAATGGGTTTCGTCTATCTGGGCTAACGCTGAACCTTGTAGCAGCCAGTAAACAATTTGGTCAATCAACAATGGTGTTCTTTGCTTTTTCATGGATCGTACGGCGCACTCCCAAATGGTTAACACCCGCCATCTCTGAGCCCTTAAGGCAGCGATCTGCAGTTCATCCCGTGCCTGGTTTTTGCCTATTTTTTCCAGCCAGAACTCCTGACGGGTTTGGGGGATTTTGAAATAGCGGCATCGGTGACCGTGCCAGAAGCAGCCGTGGATAAAGATTGCAGCTTTATACTTTGGCAGTACCAGGTCTGGCGTTCCCGGAAGGTTTTTTGCGTGCACACGAAAACGAAACCCTCTGGCATGCAGGGCTTTACGGATCAAAAGTTCGGGAGAGGTGTTCTTGCTCCGGATGTTGGACATCATCCGGGAGCGGGTTTCGACATTGACAATATCAGTCACGGCATCCTCCGCATCGGGGCGGCAGTGATGGCCCCGATGCTTGTGTGGAGAAATCCGGGGCACTTAATGCTGCTTAGGGGCTGCGGTTTTGGCTTTCGCGGCCAAAATCCGGTCCTTCATCAGTCGCGCAACTGCCTCAAACACGGGAACCGCAACCGAGTTACCAAATTGACGATACGCTTGCGTATCCGAAACTGGAATCACGAATTTGCTTTCACCCGGTTTATCGAAGCCCATCAAACGGGAGCATTCATGAGGCGTAAGTCTGCGAGGGCGATTCAGCTGATTGAGCTCACTATTAAAATCAAGTTTCTCTGAAAAGCCGCGATCCACCAATATTTCTGACCCGTCTTTGTGGTATCGGGCCGAGAGAGTGCGTGCAACGTCATTCGGCCCTGTCAAACCAAACCCGAAGCCGTTGCCTTTCTGGCGGTGTTTCTCGGCATACCTGTAAAGGTAATCCCAGAGTTTCGGCGTGAGGATGTACTTGCTGTCCACTTCTTCCTTCGGCTCCAAGATGTCGCCAAAAGTTGGTCGTTGTTTAGGTATTAGCTTGTCGATATCACGTAATGTGAAGCCCTCATGGATGCCCAGGTCGCGCCGGAAACCCACCAATACGATACGTTCCCGGTGTTGTGGAACGAAGTTTCTGGCGTCGATGACCTTGGGGTCTGCACCTTTGGGTGCGTTGACGTCCGCGACTTCATAGCCGAGCTCATCCAGTGCTTCGCAGATGATTCGGAATGTATTCCCCTTGTCATGGCTTTTCAGGTTTTTGACATTCTCCAGCAAGAAAGCTGCCGGGCGTTTGGCTTTGATGATTCGAGCGACGTCGAAAAACAGTGTGCCTTGAGTCTCACACTCAAAGCCGTGTTTACGGCCCAATGAGTTTTTCTTGGAGACGCCTGCCAAGGAGAACGGCTGGCAAGGAAAGCCGGCCAGCAGGACATCATGATCAGGGATTTCGCGGTCTATGTTCTGGTAGGCAGCTTCCTCGCTAACGTCGAGCTGGTCAGACAAGGTAACTGTGCGTATGTCCTGATTGAAACGATGACGCTCAGGGTCGCAATAGTGGTTTGCCTTATAGGTGCGGACTGCGTAGGGGTTCCACTCTGAAGTAAATACGCATTCACCTCCGATGGCTTCAAACCCCTTGCGAATACCACCAATGCCCGCAAAGAGGTCGATGAAGGTAAATGTGGTCTTTTTTGTGGGCTTGGGTGGAAGAAGCGATTGTAGGAACAGGTACTCGGCATGTGTCAGGCGAGGGGATGCCTTGCCTTTCACCCAACGGTTTATCGTCTCTCGACAGTGCGGCGAGTTAATTTCTTTGAGCTTTGCAGCAAGCTGCCCTTGGTCATAAATCTCAAGGAGTTTATGTACCAGCACAAGGTCTTCTGTTTTGTGTGACTGATTGATTGGTAGCCCCAACTGAGCAGATTCAAGCGCTGTGCTTTCAAATAGGGTCATGAGTACTGCTTTCCTCTGGGTAAAATCTGTGACGAATTGTCACCATTCTATCCCTGTATTTTGGGATGTAAATTAATATCTTCCCGTTCGATCAAATTAGCTCTTGCGCTGGAGTATTACGCATCGGGGCTGGGATTCTGATTAGATTGCTGTATATCCAAACAGTGCGCAAGGGGCGCCATTTACTTTCAGACGTGTGCCCGTCGTTATGGATTTGTATTTGATACGCCGTGAGTGTTCTTGTCTCTGGACGTCGCGAAGGCAAAGGGAGTGATTTTGGGCGGGCTATAACCGTTTACAGGGTTCACCTTGAAGCCTGATACCGTTCGTCTATACAGTAAGCCCTAGATCCTTCGAGGGTGAACTCATGCTCAATACCCAATCAACAGCCCGCGCCGCAAACGTCGATCACGTAGTCGCTACCAACAAGCTTGAAGGCGCCCGCACCAGCGCTTATGTGGCGAGCAAAATGGCCGAATATCGGGATGGCAAGATATCTTCCGCAGAGCTGCTGGCAGCCACCAAAGCTCGTTATGGCTCAAAATGACAAGCGATTTCACTCATGATGAGGGCAATGATCATTACTACGTTGCCGGTCATTCAGTTGAGGATGATCCCTACGTCTTCCCAACTGCGTTCTGATCAACCTTTTGAACATCCAGGACACCGTCACCTTAGGGGGAGCTGAGACCGACTTTGCGTCTGTCCGGATTATCCAAATCCAGAATGAGCCATCCAAGGCGATTTTTCCCTAAACACATCCAGGCTATTCATCGGTTTATGCTCCCAGATTTCCATCCTTGGGCAGGTGAGTGCCGAAAACTCGATATTGCCAAAAACGACACTATTTTTCTGGCTAATCAAGAAATAGAATCTGAGTTTAACGATATGTGGCTACGCCTCAAGAAAAGTGACTTTCTTTCTGACTTGAATGGGGATCTCAAGGGCTTCGCTGCTGAGGCAGGCGTTGCATTTGGCAGCATCAATCATATTCATCCATTCCGAGAATGGTAACGGTCGAACACAGCGTGAGTACCTAGATGCATTAGCACGGCGCGCTGGTTTTTTTTCTGGAGCGGGGTGGAGTTTCCAACCTAGCCATGAAAGACGCTTGCGTTGAAGCGGAGATTGACCCGGGGTGCAAGGCTCTGGCGAAATTGATCCGCTTAAGCGCAAAACAGCTCTGACTTTCGCAGGCACATACTAGATGTTCAAGAACTTCTCCTTACTGGGTTTCAACGCCTAAGAAACACACAGGCGTGGTACCAGAACCAAAAATCGCCCCCTTATAGACTGACGCTTGCACCCAATCAGTTGCGTCAAAGTAGCGGCACCAGAAACCCGCTACAAACCGCAGGCTGTATGTCTTTTTTAAAGGATTTTGAAAAACGGCAGGTTGTGACTTGTCCACCGCTGTCCCAGGTCTGCTATAGACCAGATGTAGTCACTTACTGCCAACTCAGTCAGTCCCAGACATCCCTTGTCAGTGATCTACATCATGTGTTTTTTCTCCGATTATTCATGTCTTTAAGTTGGAAAGTTTTATTTTTCTGGATGTTGCTAATTTTCCAGGGCTTGGTCAGAATTGCTTTGATGTGTAGTACAAGGGCGACAATAAATGAGCTTGCTGACCACTTTTGGGCCTCTCCGAGATATTCCCCTAGACAACATCGAGCAGCTAAAGGAAATACTTGTTCGGTCTGACAAAAGCAGGTTGCTTGAAGGATTGGTCATTGAGGCTGTGTTCAATGAGTACCTCGGCAAGCTGGTTGCTCAAGGAATCGATGTTTTACCGGTTTCTCTCGTAAGGACTCTGACGGTAAAGATAAAGCCACAAAAGAAATTCGTGACATCTTGGTGGGTGTGGGACCACTCCGATACAGGTCAAGCCGCAGCGGAACTGTGCCAAATTCTGGTGCCTTCGTCCGATAAGAGTGAGTTCCTGTTTGATTGCTACTATGACGAGATGAAGCGTGATTTCTTCATTAAGAAATGGGGAGAGCAAACCAACATCCCTATTCAGTCTTTCATGCTGGAAAAGCGAGGGCATTCGGCTCCCCGGTTCAGGATCCCATCGAAGTCGGTGATCGACGAGAATCGATCTCAGCAAGCCTTCTGGGCCGGTATTTTCAGCCACTATAGCGATGATATTTTTAAGAATGTCGTGCTTCATCGGCTGTTTAAGAACTGTGCGATACAACCTTTTTTCGAAGGCGTTTGGGACATTGACAGCTTAGCTCGATTGCCAGACAACTCTCTCGTGCAGTTAGAGGTGAAGCATAAGTACCCGCATTTTGACTCCGGGAAACTCTCTTTTGGCATTAACAATGGTCAGTTGAGAGTAATGCAGGATTTAGCAAGTAAAGGAATAAAGACCCTGCATATGATCATGGTGAAGCCTATCTGGAACAAAAATCATGGTACGGGCTATCTCTTAAATAAAATTGGCGAGCGGAAGAACGTGTTGCTGTTGGCAAAGCTATTGGATGCAGCTACGTTGCGCCGGATTCAATCTAGGCAGTCATGGAAGACGGGAGCAGAACAGTCCTTCACCGGCGAGGATGAACAGAAGGTCCGCTACGTTGACGCGTCTGAGTTTCAACTCCTTGGAACGCTTGATGATCCAGTTCACGCTGTGGCAATAAACATCGCCCTTGCCGCCACAGGCGCTCTCAACCAGCCTGTCACTGATCAGCTTTTAATTGATAACCGAATTCAGCGGTAAATACCGGTGACAGCTCACGATATTGATGCTGGCGGGGGAATCCTGGGCCCTGCGTTTCAAACGCAGGACTTATTTTCAGTTGTTTGTATTACTAAGTGCTAGGGTGGGATGCTATGAGGCTAACTTCGGATATGTAATCAGAGCAGCCAAAATTGTACTGTCATTGATTGGACGAACTGGGAAGGTGCTTTTGCATTGGGCGAATTCGTTTTGAATTGCTTGCTTGAAATTTGCTACAGCAAAAGATATTTATTATGTATCTATCTGATTTATAAGGGTTTATTACTTTAATAGATCCCATCCATCATAGGTGCCACGCTAAAGCGTCTGGACACCGCAGAGCCTGTGTTTACGTGGGGTGTGGCTGAATTCTGTACCATTTTGCTCTACGTGTTTTAGGCGTGTTTTGAGGGGTAAAAGGGCGGTTTCGAAGGTGCTGGTACAACGTACCATCTCATTTTCGAATTGTACCCGTTAACTATGGCCACGATCAGAGGGCGTAAACGCATCGACGGCAGCATCAGTTACACGGTACAAATACGCCTGATCCATGATGGGGTGCAAGTCTACCAAGAGAGCCAGACATTCGCCCGTAAACAGGCGACACAGGCGTGAAACTGAGCTGGACCAACCCGGCGCCATTGAGGGGGCAAACCGCGTGGACACCCCGGTCATTCGCCGACTGTTTGAAGAATTCACGTTGATATGGTGGATATTCGCGACAGGGGAAGGCTGAGGTCAGTGGGGAGTTGATGATTATGAAGTGGACGCCGAAGGCGTTGGGGATGTTGTTTTGATGTGAGGGGCTCGCGGGCATGAGTCCGGACCCGCTACGTGAGTTATCAGAGGCCGCATTTCAGCTCACGTTACAGGTGAGTTGAAATATGTATTTATCGTCATTGAAACGCTTGCCTATCAAAGCCTCGATGCTAGACAGTTGGGTGCTGCTAAGGTTGTAGCCCTCATCACCTCGCTGTGGAGATGACCAGTTCATGATTTTGGCTAGTTGGGCTTCGCAGCCATCTGGTAGAGCAACTTCAAAATCTAGAAATTCGTTCTCTTTATTGAATGCTTCGACGATAAACTTCATGGTTCTACCTCTCTGTTTTTATCAGCATCTTTAGTTTGTTCACCTGTTTCGTGATCAAACTCCCCAAGATGTTTTCCGCGCTTGTTGTATTTCTCAACAGCGCCATGTTGGGATGTACACCGGCTCTGCACAGAGGGTTTTGCCCATGCGGCCCAAGACGCGCCACCGTTTGGGCGACGTTGATGCCAAGGTGAGTCTAAAAAAGGGTCGTCTTTATCGTCCTTATTCTTCATGCGAAGTCCCTGCAAGAGTCCATTTCTAACCGAGTAGGTTGATGCCAAATTTCTGCTCGAGTCATTTTTATTTGGTAACTGGGGTTTTCATCGCCTGGTTACACTTCTGGGGATTTGACGTGCTTCAACCCCAGCGCGCGCCGTCGTCTTTCGCGTGTATCGACGAGCATCGTAATTTCCTTATCAGAGGTGCAGTACTCCGTGTGTGTCTAGGAAAAGTAACATGCTGATCATTTGACTGCCCCCGGCGCCATAGACATCTCCAGCCTATGCTGAGGCCAATCAGGAGGTGCCATGAGCAACCCACGTTATCCCGAAGAATTCAAAATCCAAGCGGTCAATCTAGTGACCGAAAAGAAGCTGCCTGTCGCTGATGTGGCAGCACGTCTTGGTGTGTCGACGCATAGCCTCTATGCCTGGATAAAGCGCTACAGCAAACCTCAAGCAGAATGGCAGCAAGACGACGATCAGCACGCTGAACTGCGTCGTCTACGAGCCGAACTCAAGCGTGTCACCGAAGAGCGAGACATCTTAAAAAAGGCCGCCGCGTACTTTGCCAAGGAGTGCGGTTGAAGTACGCCTTTATCAAGCAGTGAGCGGGCGACTATTCGATTCGACGGCTTTGCCTGACGCTGAAAGTCCATCCCAGTGGTTATTACGCTTGGTTATACGAAATGCGTTTCCGAGGCTTGGTGAAAAACACTGCTCAGAGGGTGACGCTGTTCGCCCTGTCGAACCTTTGGATGGCGCGTCGATATTTGCTCCCCAGCGCAGGAGAGGTGCGTCTGTAATGAGGGAAATAGCTGCTGCGAGGAGCGTTCAGCGGCAAACATGGATGGAATAGGCGGCAGACTTGATCGGTTTTGAACGGCTGCCGTTTTTTGAAAGCACCTATGGATCAGCAGTCGAAAAATAGCGGCCTACTTCAGACCATCTCTAAGCCACCTGAGTAGCAAACATACCTACCGCATCGACCACTCGCTTAGCGCCATCCTGAATCTCAACAATTACTTGTCCTGCCTGTGTCGCTAGTTCAAGACCTTGCTCAGCTTGGGACTTGCTGTTTGCCATATCAGAGACGGTCTCATCTACCAGCTTCTGGTTCTGCAAGACAACCGATGCGATTTCTTCAGTGGCCGCGCTGGTTCGTCCAGCCAGTTTCCGCACTTCATCAGCTACCACCGCAAAGCCTCGACCTTGCTCGCCTGCGCGGGCAGCTTCAATAGCAGCATTTAATGCCAGCAGGTTGGTTTGCTGTGCAATGCTGCTGATTGTCTGAATAATTGAGCTGATCAAAAGTGACTGTTTACCCAGCGCTTCGACCCCCTCAGATGCAGCCTGCATATCAACTGCGATTTTGCGCATGGTATGCATTGTGTCGTTGACTACGACAGCTCCTCGCTGAGCGCTGACATCTGTTTGCTGAGAAATTTCAAATGCAGTCAGGGCCGCTCCACTGACTTCTTGTTCATGGGCAACCTGGTCGGTCACCACCGTAGCAAATTTTACCACTTTGCAAAGTGTCCCTTCGGTGTCATAAACCGGGTTGTAGGTTGCTTCCAGCCATACAGGTTGGCCGCGACTGTCTATACGTTCAAATCGCCCGGCGACAAATTCACCTTTGTTCAATGTAGACCAGAAATCCCTGTATTCCTGGGACGAAACTTGTTCGGACTTACAGAAAATACTGTGGTGACTCCCCTTGGCTTGTCCTAGGTTGTAGCCCATCGCTCGTAAAAACTGATCATTTGCCATTAGCACATGCCCCGAGAGGTCGAACTCGATGACTGCCGTCGAACGAAGTAATGCCTCAATGAAGGAGGCGTTTTCCGACGCTTTCTCTACTCGGGAGGTAATGTTTGTCGCGTAGCAAGTGACATGACTCAATTCGCCGCTCGCTTCTGAGATTGGCTGCCAATGCGCATGAAGCCACACTAATGACCCGTCAGCATGCAGATACCTGTAATCGTCGGTGACGGATTTACCTGCGGCAACTGCTGCTCGAAAGTTATGAAAGCACAGCAGCTTGGAGACGTACTGCGGAACAATCTCGGCCATGGCGCGACCTATAAGCTGACCCGGGCTGTAGCCCAACGTATTTGCAAAGTTTTCGTTGCATTCAGTGATTTTAAATGTCGAATCGATACTCAGCATTAACATTTCACGGCGTAGGCCATCACGCAGTTGGCGTAGCTCCGACAGTTCGTCTGCCTGAGTTTGAAGCTGTTTCTTAAGCGTATTGTTGAACATTGAGAGCCGCCTCTAGGGTCATACCGATACGTATCGGCAAGTTATGCCGCATTGTGAGGATGTCCGATGGGAAATCCCCCGTTTCCAAACCGCGTTTCATTTTTAATAGGGCTCATGACTGCTTCTGCACGATAACTGCCTGCCACGAAGGGCAGTTCCCCGCCAGAAGCAGGCTTTTACGAACGACGAGTTCTGGCAAAAATCGGACGTTAAAGTCTTCACCGTAGGCCCCTTTTTAACCCTACAACGGCAGTATTGCGTGACTTTGTTCAAATGCTTGCTTTGGATTGGAGCTCCGTGCATACGTTGCATACCAACGCGAGCATGATCCGCCAGTGCTGCGGAACGGTGACCAATGAGCACGGATCGGATTTAGTCAGCATGTTGCAGCTGGCATTGAAGTTGTAGCCGCTTGTAGCTCTGCACACTGAGTTCTGTGCATCCCACTAGCGTGTTGTTTGGACAAAAAACCGCCTCGGCTACGCCGAAGCGGCAGACTTCTCAACTATTACTGACCTTTGACGTAGTCTCGTAGCCGTTGAAAGACATCTTCATAATGGAGTGGTGAGCGTAAACGGAAGGCGCATCTCTTCGACAGGCCCGGTATCCCGGCCACACATTTCGTCATGCACGCATTGCTGCACCAGCACACAAGGAAATGCCGGCACGGTCTGCAGCAAATCACGCAGGTGGGTCATCGAACGCAGGTGCATCGGCTTGGCCGCCTCGTCAA